>NZ_JAPEID010000049.1:0-32918 GCF_028823755.1 Vibrio sp. VP6 | reverse complement strand
CAACTTTAGGAGGTTTGGTTTCTCGTCTGAATTACGCAACAAAGCCAAAAATGAGCGACAAGGATTCTATTCAGACTAATCGCAGCCGACGTAATTTTCTTAAAGGCGCAACGGGTGCCGTTGTAGCTGGTGTTGGTGCTTCTGCTTTTTCAGGTGTAGCACAAGCTCGAGAACAGAAAATTGATTGGAGCAGCCGCGGGCTAGGTAGAAAGCACGATAAGCGTTTTTGGCGTAAAGTGCAAAAGCAGTTTGTTTTGGATAAACGAACGACTTACATGAACATTGGTACAACAGGCTCAATGCCGAAACATGTTCTTGAAGGCTATGAAGACAACAACAAATTAGTGGCGAAGTTCCCATGGGACATGAAAGGTAAGTTTGGTAAGTTCCCTTACGTTTCAGACATGATCGCAGAGATTGCACCAGGTTTTGGCGCAAATGCTGATGAAATCATCTTAAGCCGCAACACGACTGACGGTCTATGTTCGATCATTAATGGTCTGCATTTCGAGCCGGGAGACGTGATTCTTACTACACACCACGAACACATTGCAGCGACATCTCCGCTGAATGTTGTAAAACACCGCTTTGGTGTAGAAGTCGTGGAAATTCAGTTACCAGTGTTTACAGGTACTGAAGACGTTTCTGAAGCAGACTACATTCAAGCATTCCGTGACGCTATTGAAGCGCACCACAATGTTCGCCTGATTGTGTTCTCTCACATCACATACAAGACCGGTACTGCGCTGCCAGCAAAGGCAATTTGTTCTCTTGCAAAAGAGCACCAAATTCCAACGTTAGTGGATGGTGCTCACACGGTGGGTATGTTCGATCTTGACCTACATGATCTGGATTGCGATTTCTACTCTGGTTCTGGCCATAAATGGCAGTGTGGCCCGGGCGCAACAGGCATTTTATACGTGCGCGACAACGGTAATCGTTTGAACGAATACTGGAGCGACCGTGAAAATCCATTGTGGTTGATAAACTCGTCGCTTTCTCATGCGGATTACTTAGGTAAGCAAATCCAAATGCAGTACATTGGTAACGATAACTACCCAGCTAAACAAGCGCTGGCTGATAGCTGTAAAATGTGGGATGAGATTGGTCGTGACCGAATCCAAGACCGCATTCTAACGTTGAGTGACCAATGTAAAACCTCACTCCAAGACGTGCTGCCACATGCGAAAATGTTCTCGCCAAATGTGGAAGGGCTGACGAGTGGATTAACGACGTTCAACCCATTTTATGATGTGACGAACGAAGAAATCCTGACTGAGTTCCGTGACCGTCTGCGTGAAGAATATGGCTACATCATCCGTACAACGAACTTCAAGCTGTACAAAGATGATGGACACGACACGTACGCGCTTCGTATCTCTACACACTTGTTCCATGATGAGCGAGATGTAGAAGGATTGGTCGAAGCGATTGCTGATCTGTACTACTCGTTCTAACGTCGTTGTTTATCACTCAAGCGCCCATTTATGGGCGCTTTGTTGAAGGGAAGGATATACACAATGTCAGTCAAAACACTTAAACGAACCATCACTGCAGTGGCGATTTTGGCCGCGTCCGTGATGTCTTCTTCGGCTTGGTCTAATGACCTTAAAGAAATCCGTGAACGTGGTGTGCTTCGTCATATCGGTGTGCCTTATGCCAATTTTGTTTCTTACATCGAGCAAGGTGAAATGCACACGCTGACAGGATTAGATGTCGATATCGTAAAAGGATTTGCGAGCTCGTTAGGTGTGCGATATGAGTACGTACCGGCTCAGTGGAGTGACATGGTCGGTAAGCTGACAGGTCAAGATGTTCAATACCGACACAACCGCGCAGTCGTGGGTGGCAGTGTGCCAATTGAGGGTGATCTGATAGCCAATGGCGTGACGATTTTGGATTGGCGGGAAGAGGTATTGGACTTTTCTCAGGACTACTTCCCATCGGCGGTATGGCTTGTTTCTCGTACCGATTCAAGTTTAAGTCCAATTAAGCCAAGTGGCTCGATCGACGAAGACGTCAAGACAGTGAAAGAGTTGATCGATGGACGAGAAGTGTTGGCGCTAGAGCATTCGTGCCTAGACCCAAACCTTTACGACTTGTACGACACGGGTGCCAAAGTGATTTTGCCCGATGGCAAACGACTCTTAAACGAAATGGTACCTGCCATCATGAAAAATGATGCTGAAAGTACCTTATTGGATGTAGCAGACACATTAATTGCTTTAGAAAAATGGCCGGGAGAAATAAAAGTTATTGGCCCTGTTTCTGAAAATCAAAAAATGGCTGTTGCGTTCCGTAAAAATTCACCGGAATTACGCGAAGCGTTTGATCGTTATTTAGATTCTATTAAAAAAGATGGGACGTATGAAAAGCTCGTTAAAAAATACTACCCGTCCATTTACTACTTTTATAACGATTACTTCTTAGAAGATAGTAAGAAAATTCGATGAAAAAGGCTGTTAAAAAAATATCCAGTAAAAAGATAATAACGATAAGCGCAATAATCGTTTCTATTTATTTAGCGATACTTATCGTTGTTACAAGTCTTGGACAGAATAAATTAAAAGACTCTCAATATAGAGAGCTGGATTTAAAAGTAAAAAGCTATGCAAGCACACTAGACAACTTATTTACTATTGCAAGTGAAGACGTAGATAATTTATCGAGTGACAAAACCGTTCAAACATTTTTTGCAAATTTAGCATCTGGTATGTCGATGGAATATGGCCTAGGTGCAAGTTTAATCAACTTAAAGCGTAGATTTGATGAGAAGATTGACGGCAAGCTGATCAACAGTAGCAACATCTACAACAAGTTAACGCTGGTGGGCAGTGACGGAACAACCATCGTCACGACTGGCCCAAAAGATCTCAAGCCAATGGATATCCATGATTTGATGACCCAACACGGGCATCCGGAAGAAGTTTGTGCCACTCGTGATGGTGACAACATTCGGATTCAAGTGATTAAGCAAGTCAAATTTTCTGGGAAACCAGTGGCTTTTTTAATTGCGGACATCAATAAAGATATTGTTATTGAGCAATTAACCAATCAAGAGCACGAAGACAGCTACAGTCGCATGGTGCTAAAAATAAAAGATGTTGAAATGGTGGTGTGGGATTCCATCACTAAAAATTCAACCACTAATGCAGATGAGAATCATTTTCTTTCTAAGGTTTTGGATGGGAAAATATATTTCGAAGTGCCAGTGGAACAACATCACTTTAAATTGATGGCATGGTTTGAACCGCTCAACGAGCGAGATATTTTTACTTCTCGACTCTTTATTGTTGGGCTAAGTATTCTCGCCGTGATGATTGTTATTGCGCTGTGTTATGCATTTGTCGCAAACAATAATAAATTGGAATTAAAGATTAAGCTTGAGGAAGAGAAAAAGCGTAAAGATATTCTTTCTCAACAAAACCACAAACTCACCAAAGAAATAGAGCGCCGAAAAGCATCGGAGAAAGAGCTCGCATTCCAAGCCAAATACGACACCTTAACAGAATTGCCAAATCGCAGTTATGGCTCAGAACGATTGGCGCTGGAGCTTATCCGAGCATCTCGTACGGGGTCAAAAGTATTGGTGATGTTTATTGATTTGGACCACTTCAAACAGATCAACGATTCTATGGGGCATTTTGTTGGGGATGAAATTCTCAAACTCAGTGCTCAGCGTCTTCAAAACGTCGCGAGAAAAACCGATTTGCTCGCCAGAATCGGTGGGGATGAGTTCCTGTTGGTGATTCCAGATTTACCAGATAACGATACCGCGAAGCGCGTTGCTTCGAGTGTGTTATCGGCCTTTAGTGAACCGTTTGTTTGGAATAATCACGAGTTTTTCCTGACAGGCAGTGTCGGCATGTCGGTTTTCCCAGACGACGGTGATAACGCCGAGCAACTGTTGGCGTGTGCCGACATGGCAATGTACCGCGTGAAGCAAGATGGCCGCGATGCGTTCTGCTTCTACAACCACAACATGAACCAAGATCTACAGCGTTACTTGGATCTAGAAAGTCGTTTGCGTAATGCGATTTCGAACCAACTGCTCGAAATGTACTATCAGCCAATCATCGAACTGAAAAGCGGTAAAATTGTTGGCGCAGAAGCATTGATGCGTTGGAACGATGAGAAGTTTGGTTTCGTCAATCCAGAAGAGTTCATCTCGATTGCAGAGAAAAATGGGTTGATTCATCAACTTGGCGAGTTCGCCATTCAGCAAGCGTGTTATCAAGCAGCACAGTGGCAATCCATTTCGCCGTTGTTTGTATCGGTGAACTTCTCTAGCGTTCAATTCCGCTATTGTGATCGCTTATTGGCGTTCATTAGGCAAAGCTTAGAAGAATCGGGTTTGCCTGCTGAGCAATTTGATGTCGAGGTAACCGAGAGCTTGTTGTTTAACCATGATGATGAGTTGGTGGACATGCTGGATAACCTACGTGCGCTGGGTACCAAGCTGACGATTGACGACTTCGGTACGGGCTATTCTGCACTGAGTTACTTGCAGAAGTTCCCGTTTGATCGTCTGAAAATCGACCGCAGTTTTATGCAAAACGTGTTTGAGAACGACTCTGATCGTGAACTGGTCAACGTGATCATTGCTATGGCCAAAGCCTTGCGTCTTAAAATTGTCGCAGAAGGTATCGAAGAGCAACGCCATGTGGATTATCTCAACGAGCTAAACTGTGAGTTCGGCCAAGGTTTCCACTATAGCCGCCCTGTGCCAGCGAAGGAGTTTGAGCAACTTCTAAACCAACCTACTTGGTCATAACTCCTTTCAATACAACCTCATAGAAAAGCATTGATGTTATTTGTTCCTCAAATTCATTAATGCTTTTCCACCTTGAGGGATAATCGTTTTCCTTTCCTTGTTTTACACTACAATTAATTGATAGCTGATGGCCTGTGACGCCCGTCACGTAAAGGCTAAACCAAATTCGAAACGAGTGAAAACTCGTCAAAACAACCAGGAAGGAATTGCGAATGTCTTCTGCATTTTACCAACAGATTCAACAGCAAATTGAAGAAGTGAAGGCTGAAGGTCTTTACAAAGCAGAGCGTATCATTACCTCTCAACAGCAAGCCGCTGTTAAAATCTCGACAGGTGAAGAAGTACTGAACTTTTGTGCGAACAACTACCTAGGCCTAGCAAACCATCCAGCGCTTATCGAAGCAGGTAAAGCTGGCATGGATGAGCACGGCTTCGGCATGGCATCAGTACGTTTTATCTGTGGTACTCAAGACATCCACAAAGAGCTAGAACAAAAGCTTTCTAAATTCCTCGGTAAAGAAGATACGATTCTTTACACATCTTGCTTTGATGCAAACGCAGGTCTGTTCGAAACCATTCTTGGTAAAGAAGATGCGATCATTTCTGATGCACTGAACCACGCATCAATCATTGACGGTGTTCGTCTATGTAAAGCAATGCGCTTCCGTTACTCAAATAACAACATGGAAGAGCTAGAGCAACAACTGATCGCAGCGAAAGAAGCAGGTGCTCGCCACATTCTTATCGTAACGGACGGTGTGTTCTCTATGGATGGCGTAGTAGCAAACCTTCCAGCTATCTGTGACCTAGCAGAGAAGTACGGCGCATTGACGATGGTTGATGATTCTCACGCAGTTGGCTTCATGGGTAAAACGGGGGCAGGTACGCACGAGCACCACAGCGTGGTTGACCGTATCGACATCATCACTGGTACGCTAGGTAAAGCAATGGGTGGCGCTTCTGGCGGCTACACATCTGGTAAAGCGGAAGTGATTGACTGGCTACGTCAGCGCTCTCGTCCATACCTATTCTCTAACTCTGTTGCACCAGCCATCGTAAACGCTTCTATCCGCGTTCTAGATCTACTAGAAGAAAGCGGCGACTTACGTGACCGTCTATGGGAAAACGCAGCGCATTTCCGTGCTCGTATGGAAGCAGCAGGCTTCACAATGGGCGGCGCAGACCATGCGATCATTCCAATCATGCTGGGCGATGCAAAAGTTGCAGCGGAGTTCGCTGAGCGTGCTTTAGAAAAAGGCATCTACGTAATCGGCTTCTCATTCCCTGTAGTACCAAAAGGCCAAGCGCGCATCCGTACTCAAATGTCAGCAGCGCACACTCGTGAGCAGCTAGATCGTGCGATCGATGCGTTCATCCAAGTTGGTAAAGACATGGGCATTATCTAAGTTCGATATCTCTCATGTTGATGCGGTTTGATGACAAAGGCTTGCCCAAATCTCCGTTGGAGCAGGCTCATTGGGTTAAGCCTTTTATCCCGCATTGTTGAGTGATGATGAACCTTATAGAGATTTTTTGTTTCGCACTGAGCGGGGCAATATTTGGTGAATACTATGAAAATTAAAGCACTATCAAAGCTAAAGCCTGAACAAGGCATTTGGATGACCGAAGTAGACAAACCTGAGGTTGGCCATAACGACATTCTGATCAAAATTAAGAAAACTGCGATTTGTGGTACAGACGTACACATTTACAACTGGGACGAATGGTCACAAAAAACCATTCCAGTACCTATGGTTGTTGGTCACGAATACGTGGGTGAAGTGGTCGCGATTGGTCAGGAAGTTCGTGGCTTTGAAATCGGTGACCGCGTATCTGGCGAAGGTCACATCACTTGTGGTCACTGTCGTAACTGTCGTGGCGGCCGTACTCACTTATGCCGTAACACTATCGGTGTGGGTGTAAACCGTGAAGGCGCATTTGCAGAATACTTGGTTATCCCAGCGTTCAACGCGTTCAAGATCCCAGACGAGATCTCTGACGATCTAGCGTCTATCTTTGACCCGTTTGGTAACGCGGTACACACTGCGCTTTCTTTCGACCTTGTGGGTGAGGACGTGCTGATCACAGGTGCTGGCCCAATCGGTATTATGGCTGCTGCAGTTGCAAAACACGTTGGTGCTCGTCATGTGGTTATCACAGACGTAAACGAATACCGTCTAGAGCTTGCTCGTAAAATGGGCGTAACACGTGCAGTAAACGTGGCTGAAGAGAAGCTTGAAGATGTAATGGCTGAACTAGGCATGACAGAAGGCTTCGACGTAGGTCTTGAAATGTCGGGTAATCCAGCAGCATTCAACTCAATGCTAACAACAATGAACCACGGTGGTCGTATCGCTCTGTTGGGTATTCCGCCATCAGACATGGGTATCGACTGGAACCAAGTGATCTTCAAAGGTCTGGTTATCAAAGGCATTTACGGCCGTGAAATGTTTGAAACGTGGTACAAGATGGCTTCACTGATTCAATCTGGTTTGGATCTATCGCCAATCATCACGCACCACTACAAGATTGATGATTTCCAAGAAGGCTTTGACGTTATGCGCTCTGGCATGTCGGGCAAAGTTATTCTTGATTGGGAATAGTCAGTTTTAGTAAGAAAGCGCTCCAAAAGGGGCGCTTTTTGTTTATTTTAGCCCTATCTTTTTCGTCCATTTTCTTAATTTCAGCCTAGAATTTTACTGCTGTTTAATAACCAATTTCCTGCTCGACTCTGTTCAAATCGACTTTATTTTCTTCTGAAATTTCAGTAAAGCTTCACTTTCTGTATTTAGAACAACCAAATAACCTTTTTATTTTTAATGGTATTTTGTGGTTTTATATCTTGTAAAAAATGCATTTTGTAGTTGTTTGTTTTTTGATTGTGCCTGTTTTTATACCTAACTTACTTCTTTTATATGTTTCGTATCTTATATGCACTTAGTTTGTCATACTTGAGCTATAACTAATAAAACAATCATCGATATACAGTGGAATGTTAGAAAATGGAGCTTTATATGAAAAGAATATATTTGATGATGCCTCTGTTATTAACGTCATTCAGTTGGCAAGCAAACAGCGCCTCAGTGAGCGGCACCATTGATGTTTCCATTAACCTTGTACAAGGTTGTGTGATCAACGGAAATAATGCGGTAGACACTGCTTCTGGTATTGGTTTTGGTTTACTTGATTTCGGCGACGTGCCAGCGATCTTTACTGAGCAAGATGCAGTGGTCAATGGTGGCAGCGCGACGGGCATTGAAGTGCTCTGTAGTAACGGCGTGACTCCGACCTTTACACTTGGCACTGGTTTGTATGACGGAAGTGTAGCAGCTGGCTCCTACGCGATGTCGAATGGTTCCGAGTATATCGAATATAAGCTGTTTACCGATTCAGACAGAAATACCCAAATCGTGCAAAATGGAACGGTGGCGCTTACTGAGTTTACGACCGCAACGGCTCAGACCATTGAGCTTTTTGCGAAAGCTTACGGTACGAGCAGCACTGCGGGATCGTACTCAGATACAATCAGTGTGACATTAAGCTGGTAAACCGTGACGCTGGTTGTTAGAGGCTTTTCACTTGTCGTGATGAGTTGGTGTTCTTCAACTGTGCTGGCTGATGTGACAGAAACCTTTCAAGTATCAGCAACAGTAGACACGGGCTGTTTGATTAATGGCGCAGTACAAGAAGAGAGCGCAACGCAAGCTGGACAAATAGGAACGTTGAATTTTGGTGAACATTCTTCTGTTTATGCAGCGGAAGTACAAGGCAGTGTCACATACAGCTCATCACTTACATTAAGTTGTACTCCGGGTATTGCGATGAATGTTTCTCTAAACGGTGGGCTGAATTCATCGGATGGCGTGCGCAAGTTAAAGCATAGCGAAGAGGTCACTACGGTAGACTACTTTTTGTTTCAGGATCTGGATTACACACAAGTGCTTGATATCGATACACGATATTCCGTCGATACCACTCAAGACTCAGATAATATTCAGTTTCCTATCTGGGCAAAGGCAATAATAAATGGGAATGAAATAGCCGGAATTTATATGGATACGCTTACGCTGACCTTGGAGTGGTAAGTGATGTTTCGGAGGGATGAAATGGAATTCATACTCAAAAAATCATTATTAATAGCGACCTTCCTTTTTGTTTTTATCTCCAATACTAACGCCAATTCATTATTAATTTGGCCGATCTACCCCAAAATAACAGCGGAGACGAATGCGACATACCTTTGGATGGTGAATAAAGGCAACGTTGATTCTTACTTACAAGTGAGGATTTTTAAATGGGGACAAAATGAAGGTGAAGATAACTATTCTAATCAAAATCAACTGATTGCCACGCCACCATTTGTCAAAATTGAACCTGGTGAAAAACAGCTGATTCGCATCCTCAATCAAGATGAAGCCACAGCAGGTAAAGAGTATGCTTACCGAGTGATCATCGATGAACTGCCTCCAACTCACGACCCTCTAACCGATTCGATGGAAAATGAACTCGCTGTTAAAGTTCGAATGCGCTACTCCATCCCCTTATTTATCTATGGAAAAGGGCTTAACAATACTCAACAGCAGAATAAGGACAGTGAGTTGTGGAATGGTTTGCAAGCTCAATTGATTAAGAAAAATAATCAACGCTTTATTCACATTAAAAACTCAGGAAATCATCATGTGCGTCTGGTGAATTTACAACTGGATTCTCCGAATAAAGAACCGTTAATGATTTCTGAAGGATTAGCCGGTTATATTCTTCCAGAGCAATATAAGGTTTGGCCTATTTCATATAAGAATATAAACAATATGAGTTTGAGTGCGAATATTGGAGGTAAACGCTACAAAATACCATTGACGCAATAATGATAATAATGAACAGACGCAATGAAATGTATGTCTTGCTTTGGGTTGGATTACTAAGTATGGCGTGGAGCAATATTGGCCTTTGTGCGAACTCACCCAACAGTTTTTCTGAGTTACCGAATCCTGAAAACTTTTCTTTTGATAAGTTTAACAATATTAGCTTGAAACTAGAATTGGTGATCAATCAAAGAGCGACGGGGCATATTACCGAAGTCGAGCGCATTGGCGAGCAGTACTTTCTCCAGCGGCAAGATCTAATAGCGGTTGGCGTTACGGCCAAATCGTTGCCAGGAACGGAAGACAGGATTGACGTTTCTTCCATTGCTGGGGTTAACGTGCGTTATTTGCAATCGTCATTGCAACTGGCGATCGACGTTCCGCCGAACTGGCTGCCGATGCAGAGTTTATCTGCACACGACATGGGGCGATTTTCTCCAGCTAAGTTTGGTCGTGGGGGACTGTTTAACTACAACGTTTTTGGTGTGTATGAAAACGAAAGCCAACAAAAGGAGGTTTCTATCGATCATGAAATCAGAGCCTTTTCTGAGTTTGGTGTTTTTTCTACAACGGGAATATTTAAATCCAATTTTCACCGCGATGTTCAGTCTCAGCAAAGCAGTCAATACACCCGTTTCGATACAGGGTATGAGTACGCCAATCAGGCGCGACGACTTCGTTTGGAAGTCGGAGACTACATCGTCCGTCCTTTGTCTTGGAGTCAGCCGGTGAGAATGGCGGGCATTCAGTTGTCGCATGATTTCTCTATGCGCCCCGACGTAGTGACGACGCCATTGCCAGCGTTTTATGGTGAGGTCACTGCGCCCACGACCTTGGATTTATTCATCAATGGCTTTAAAACCGACTCAATGGCCGTCGGGCCAGGCCCTTTCGTTATTAACGACATTCCTATGATCTCTGGCGCGGGTGAAGCAACCGTCATTGCGACTGATGCTCAAGGCCGACAAACGGTCATGACCAGCCCGTTTTTCCTCTCTTCCGATTTGTTGAAAACAGGATTTACTTCCTACAGTGCCAGTATTGGTGCGCTCAGAGAAGATTTTGGAAACGCATCGAATGAATATGGTGCTGGTGGCGTTGTTGTAGCGATGCGTCATGGCATGACGGATTGGTTAACCTTGGAAACACAAGCTGAAGCAAAAGATGACCTAATTGTTGCAGGGCTGGGTTTTGTTAGTAATGCGTTCAACTTAGGTACGATAGATGCCTCATTTCGAGTCAGTAATTTTAAAGATCAATCCAGCTCATACGCGCTGAGTTACAGTTACCAATCTAGGTTGTTTAGCTTCGCTGCTAGAACGCAAGTGGAGCAAGCTGATTTCTATACCCTGTCGCATTTGCCAAATTACGAGAAGCTTAATAAAGGGGAGGAGGCATCGCTGAAGTCTCGTCATGTATCGCAAGTCAATATGGGAGTACGGCTAGGGGATTGGGGCTCACTTTCCGGTGGTTATTTCGATATTCAGCAAACCGATTCTAGCTCGCGTACGCTCAATCTTACGTACAGTTATGCTCTGCCTTTTGATATCAATATGTCGCTCTCTTACAACCACAGTATTGGTGGTCAGGCAGTGACATTAGCACAGTTCTCGTTGCCCTTTGGTTCGCTTGGCGGCAGTGCCGGCTTAACGCTGAAAAGGGAAGATGATGGCGATGTGCGAGGGCGAGTTGGATACAGTCGCCTCGCGCCTATAAAAGGCGGGTGGGGTATCAATTTAGCGCATGACCTCAATGAAGATCCTGAAAACCGTAAGCAAGCCGATTTGACCTATCGTGCCTCGTGGGCTCAGTTTCGAGGAGGGCTCAATGGCACCAGTGGGAATTATGATTATTTTGCGGAAATGGCGGGTTCGGTCTCGACATTGGATGGCAAAATCTTCCCTGCTAACGAAGTGTATGACAGCTTTGCCGTGGTCAGCACCAGTGGTTTTGACGGTATTCCGGTTAAATATGAAAACCAAATTGTTGGCGTGACTGACGAGGATGGCTATTTGCTAGTGCCTTGGGCTACCGCGTATTACACCGCCAAATATGAAATTGACCCACTCACTTTACCAGCGAATGCGGCATTTTCGACGACAGAGCAGTTCGCTTCGATACATGCAGGTTACGGTTATTTATTAGAGTTTCCCATAGAGCTGCAAATTGCATTGAGTATGACCGTTGTGGATGAAAATCACCTAGTCCTGCCGCTTGGCACGTTTGGGCGTTCAGAGACAGGATTAGTCAGTCAAATTGGGTGGGATGGGTTTACCTACTTTGAAGGCGTTGACCCGGGCAGTTACATTCTGTTTTATCCTCAAGGGCAGTCACCATGTAAAGTTTCAATTGAAGGGTTGTATGAGCGCGAGAGTCAAAAAATACAAACACTGAATAGTCTGGTTTGCCTCAAAACAGAAGATGAGGCGGCACTATGATTTTGCATCGCTGGCTGGCTAGTCTACTTCTCTTTTTCTCGTGCTCGACAATAGCTTGTCAGCTCACTGCGTCAACACCTTCAATCCAGTTTGGTAGCGTTTCCTCATTTACGGTGTCGAGCACTCAGCAACAAAGTTCAGCCCAGCCGCATGCGGGGATAACATGTGATTTTTCGACACTTGTGTCGTTGTTGAGTGGCGACTATGTGTCTGTCATATTTACCAGCCTCAATGGTGGGCAGATGACCACCCAAGGAGATGCCAGTTCGGTAATTAACTATCAGATTTTTGGCGATTCAAGCCTTTCACAAGAGTATGTTTTTGGCCAATTGTACACCTTCACAGACACCGACTTGTTAGATTTGTTGGGGCTGTTTGGAGACCAAGTTGAGTTCCCTCTTTATGCTCGGACGGGAGCTGGAAGTAACCTTTCGGCCGGAATTTATACAGACCAAATTATGGCGTCTTGGACTTGGAATTACTGCAAGGGCGTAGGTCTGCCAGGAGTATGTATTATGCGGACTGAGGGGAGTGCTCAAAGTACTATTACGGTCGAGTTGGAAGTGACTCCCGACTGTATGATCACCGCGCCGGATATTGATTTTGGTTCATCCCCATTGGTGGCGGGCTTCGATCCCGTTAGTCAGGTTATATCGTTAACTTGTACCAAGAACAGTTCCTTCACCATTGGTTTAAACGACGGCGTAAATGCTTCAGGAGGCCAACGAAGGATGGTATCTGATGGTAACTATTTGGAATATGAAATCTATAAGTCTTCATCGACGGAGCGCTGGGGCTCGGCTGGTGCTGAGCGCCGCGAACAGAGCGATGTTGATACTGGCGATGCCATTCCAGATGGTATCACTCCACAGAACTACAATTATCGCGCGCAGATAATGACAAGCCAAAATACCCCTCCAGCGGGCACTTATACCGACTCAATAATCGTTGATGTTCAATTTTGAGCATCATATCAATTGCATGACTAGAGGAGTTGATTCCAAAGTTTGTTTGCAATCATAGTTTCCACTCTGTAACGACCGAATCCTGTGAGATTAGTATGGCTTTGCTTTTACAACACTTCACTTGAAGGGATAAGGAAAATCATGAAAAAGTCACTTACAGCGATTGGATTGTCTTTGGTATTCGTTGGTTCGGCCAACGCAGCAAACTGGGGTTACGAAGGAAGTCACGGACCAGAGCATTGGGGCGAGTTTGCTTCTGAATGTGCGCAAGGTAAAAACCAAAGCCCGATTGATATTCATGCGGCGACGCAAGCTGAATTAGCAAAACTGCAATTGGATTACCAAGGCAAAGTGGTTGCGCTAACAAACAATGGTCACACATTGCAAACCAGCATTGAGGGAGAGAATGTTCTGACCATTGATGGCAAAGCGTTTGCTTTAAAGCAGTTTCATTTCCACACACCATCTGAAAACCATGTCGACGGCAAATCTTACCCATTGGAAGCGCATTACGTTCATGCCGATGAGCAAGGCAATCTCGCAGTAGTGGCGGTATTTTTTGAACAAGGCAAAGCCAATCCTGCTTTGGCGAATCTGCTAGAAAATGTGCCGGAAAGAGATCAAAACGTAGCGATTCGCGCTCCTTTTGATGCAAACGCTTTGATTCCTAGCGACAAAGACTACTACCGATTTAACGGCTCATTGACCACGCCACCATGTTCAGAAGGCGTGCGTTGGCTTGTGATCAAAGATCCACAAAGCATTTCGGCAGAGCAAATTGCGCAATTTGAACACGTCATGGGGGAAAACAATCGTCCAGTTCAACCGCTCAATGCGCGTATGGTTCTTACCAAATAACCGATGTTTTTTGAGATTTTGTAAGCCCGAAATAAAACAAAGCCCACTCAATGTTGAGTGGGCTTTGTGTGTTTAAGAGCGAATTAAAAACCGCTGTCTTCTTGATTTTTCGCCATTTGAATCGGGTCGAGCTTCAGTGTTTGAGTCGGGAACGCGATATCTGCGTTGTGCTCTTTAATGATGCCGACGACTTTCAATAAGACGTCTTGTTTCACTTCGTGGTATCTCACCCAGTTCACGGTTTTCGTGAAGGTGTAAATAAAGAAGTTCAACGATGATGGGCCAAAGGTATCAAAGTTCACAATCAAGGTTTGGCGCGTATCGATATCTTTGTGATTCTTTAACATTTCGCGCACTGCGGTGATGATTTCTGGCACTTTGTCGGCATCATCGTAACGCAAGCCCACCACTTCGTAGATTCGACGGTTTAGCATTCGGGAAGGGTTTTCAACCACGATGTTGCTAAACACGGAGTTCGGCACATAAAGTGGACGTTTATCAAACGTGCGGATGCTGGTCATGCGCCAACCAATGCGTTCTACGGTGCCCTCGATTTGACGATCTGGAGAGCGAATCCAATCGCCTACTTTGAATGGACGATCGAAGTAAATCATCAAACCACCGAAGAAGTTCGACAGCAAATCTTTTGCAGCAAGACCTACGATTAAGCCACCCACACCACCAAACGTCAGCAGACCAGACAGAGACAAGCCAAATGCCTGCATGATGGTTAATACGCCGATAGTGATGATGAATAAGCGCCCAACTTTTGCGATGGCTTGAACGGTGGTTTCGTCTCGGTTTTTCTGTTCCAGAACGAAATCTTCGATATTGGTGATCAGCCGCATGACGGTCCATACGAAGACGCTGATAATAAGAATCAGCTTGAGCGTGCTCAGCCAATTGATCTTGTCATTCAGTTCGCTTTCTAAAATGATGCCGAGTGACACCGTAGCAGGCCAACACCAAATGAGTGTGCTCACTGGCGCTTTGAGCGCATCAAGCAACATGTTATCCCAATGAAAAGGGGTTTTCTCGACAAGAATTGCAAGACGGGAACGGATGACTCGCCAAGCGATCCATGCGATAAAACTGGCTAACGTGATAAAAAGAACACTTCCGCTCCAATCCTGACTATGCGCTTGTACATAGTTTTGTAAATCGGTAAACCACTGTGACATAAGTAACTTTTATTTCTGATGAACCATGGTGGGAAAGGTAGCAGATATTGAAGTATCACCCCAGTAATTTCCGGGATTTCGTCCATTTATCACTATTATCTGATGAATTTTGAATCGAAAGCGGACGCGTGCAAGCCTTACCATACCTTTGCTGAGCGCAAATATTCGAACGATCAATTATAAGTTCTCTGACTTATCGCTAACATTTATCTCAAGTAAGTGTGAGAGTGTATTGGCACTTGAATTATCGGAGGCAGATATGGAATTTACAGAGCTGGATAGAAACGCGCTCTACGACATCTGGATGTCACAAAAAGCCAAAATGCACATCACTCAAATGGAAATGGCAAAGCGCCTAGGTTTGAGCCTACATGAGTTTTCTGGCTTGTTACGTGGTAATTCGCCACTGACGCTAGGTTTTATCAAACAACTTTGTGAACAGCTGCATGTGCGTCCTGGGCAAGTGATTCCATCATTGACTGAGAGAGAACTGTCGGCGGCGGGATCGGTTCATTTGCAAAACCGAGTGACAGTGGATGGTGACATCCGCAATGTGTTCATTGAAGGCAACCAAGTCGTCATTGAGTACGTTCACCAAGTTAGCTAGCTTGCTCGTCAAATTATCGGGTTGAAGAGCAATAAAAAACGAGCCAATTGAGGCTCGTTTTTTCGTTTCTGCTTATTCGTAAAGATTATGGGATTTTCACCAACGAATCGCGAGATAGGTCAGCAATGGTTTTTGCGCCAGTCAGCGTCATAGCCACGCGCATTTCTTTGTCGTATAGGTCGAGTAGGTTTTCTACGCCAGCGCCACCTTGTGCAGCAAGCGCGTAAACGAATGAACGACCAAGCAGCGTACAGTCTGCGCCAAGTGCAAGCATACGAACAACATCCAAACCAGTACGAATACCAGAGTCTACGAAGATCTTCAGATCGCCTTTTACGGCGTCCGCAATGCTTGGCAGAGCTTTCGCTGTTGATAGTACGCCATCGAGCTGACGACCACCGTGGTTTGATACCACAATGCCATCTGCACCGAAACGTACCGCATCTTTCGCGTCTTCTTCATCCAGAATGCCTTTGATGACCATTGGGCCATCCCAAAAATCACGAATCCACTCAAGATCTTTCCAAGAGATCGATGGGTCGAAGTTCGCGCCCAACCAGCCGATGTAGTCTTCTAGTTTCGTTGGTTCACCACGATACGTTGAGATGTTACCAAGATCGTGTGGCTTACCTAGCAAGCCAACATCCACCGCCCAGCTTGGGTGACGCATGGCTTGGAATACGCGGCGCATTGCTGCGTTAGGGCCACTCATACCAGAGTGCATGTCACGGTAACGCGCACCTGGAACTGGCATGTCTACCGTGAACACCAATGTAGTAACGCCTGCTGCTTTTGCACGCTCAAGAACGTTTTTCATAAAGCCGCGGTCTTTTAGCACGTAAAGCTGGAACCACATTGGACGCTCAATGGCTGGTGCCACTTCTTCAATCGGACAAACCGACACAGTCGACATGGTAAAAGGAATGCCTTTTTTCTCTGCCGCTTTTGCTGCTTGTACTTCACCACGGCGAGCGTACATGCCAGTTAGACCAACAGGTGCCAGTGCGATTGGCATCGCAAGTTTCTCACCGAAAATCTCGGTCTCCAGACTCAAGTCTGTCATATCGCGTAGGACGCGCTGGCGTAGTGCAACATCGCCTAAATCGTCAGTATTACGCTTCAGAGTGCGCTCGTCGTAAGAGCCGCCATCAATATAATGGAATAGAAACGGAGGTAGCTTGGCTTTCGCGGCAGCGCGGTAATCGGTAGAAGCTGAGATAATCATAATTGTGTCCTAGCGGTTATTCTAAGCAAAGTTGTGGAGCATTTGCTCTTAAGTGAGCTTTCATCGCACTAAGCGCTAAAAGCATCAAAATGAGTATAGTTACCTTTGCATCACTTACTTTTGAATCTGCGATTTAGGTAACCCACTTACATAATTGGTTGAACAATCTTGATTTAATCGCTCAGTCAGTTATGCAAACTGGAAAGGTGACACAGCTGCCGGGGGAATTGATGTAGCAAGCTAAATCAACATGTCGGGGTAGTAGTGCTGACAGCTGTGTCAAATCGGGCAGGGCAGTGAGCCCTGCATTCGTATTACTTCATCAAGACGTCGGTGAGTTGGAATCCGTAAATCAGAACCAAACCGATGATGCCTGTCATTACTAGGTAGTAGAACGTTGGGATGATCGTCTTACGCAAGGTTGCGCCTTCACGACCTAGTAGACCGACGGTTGCGGATGCCGCCACCACGTTGTGAATGGCAATCATGTTACCCGCAGCCGCGCCAACGGCTTGCAGTGACACTACAACCACGCTTGAGATAGACAATGTCTGCGCGACTTCGAATTGGAACTGGCTGAACATCATGTTTGATACGGTATTCGAACCTGCGATGAATGCACCTAGCGCACCAACCGTTGCACTTAATGCTGGGAATGCAGAGCCAACGAGGTCTGAGGCAAAGTTCGCGGTTGTTACAGGCATACTTGCTAGGTCAGCACCGTTCACACCTGAGTTGATGAAGATACGTACCATCGGGATAGTGAACACCAATACGAAGCCTGCACCGATTAGCGTTTTGCTTGACTCGCCGAATGCTTCACGCAAAGGTTTTGCGCTACCACTTTGCAGTACAGCAGCAAGCAGAGCAACGAACACCAATACACCACCAGGAAGGTAAAGCGGCTGAATCGCAGCGCTAACGCCTGTCTCGCCTAGAATGTTGCTAAACGACATGCTGACGCTTTGCAATAGACCTTTAAACTCAGAGCTTACGCGGCTTGCTACCAAAATAACGGCCAGCATTACATAAGGAATCCACGCTTTTACCAAGCTCATTGGCTTACCAGGATTGTCGTGCAGATCCACTTTCAAAGAGCCTAGCCACTCTGCTGGCCATTTGTCTTCGCTTTCAAAATCCCATTTTGTTTTAGGAACTAGGAAGCCTTTTTTCGCAGCAGTTACGACGATAGAAAGACCAACCAAACCACCAATCAGCGATGGGAATTCAGCGCCCAAGAACACGCCAGTTAATGCGTAAGGAACGGTAAATGACACACCTGCGAATAGCGCAAACGGTAGAATATCCAGACCTTCGCTCCAGCTTCTGTTCTTGCCGAAGAAACGTGTTAACATCATCGCCATCAATACAGGAATCATCGTACCAACCACGGCATGAATTACGGCAACGTTAGCCGTGATGTGCTGTAGGTATGCTTCCCATGTTGAGCCTTGAGCTGCCAACGCTTCACTGATGTTGTGCGTATCCAAACCTTTGTTTACACCCACGATAATCGGCGTACCCACTGCACCAAACGATACTGGCGTTGATTGAATCATCATGCCCATTAGTACAGCTGCTAGGGCAGGGAAACCGATCGCAACCAATAGTGGTGCGGCGATCGCTGCTGGTGTACCAAAGCCCGATGCACCTTCGATGAATGAGCCAAAACACCAAGCAATAATGATGGCTTGAACTCGACGATCGGCAGAGATATCGGTAAATCCGTTACGGATAGTGGTGATCGCTCCAGTGTGTTTTAAAGTGTTGAGCAAGAAGATGGCACCAAACACGATCCAAAGAACAGAGACAGTAATTCCTAAACCTTGGAATACTGATGCCAGTACGCGAGTAGCTGACATATCCCAAAACATTAGGGCGATAGCGACGGTTAAACCGAACGCAACAGGCATAGCTTTTTTAGCAGGCCAGTTGAGACCAACCAATAAAATGGCGGCAACAACAATTGGCGAAAAGGCCACTAGGGCTAGTAGGGTTTCACTCATTTGTACATCCTTCGTACGCTGACTTCTCGAACGGTGTCAATCCGCTGTAGAGGCGACTTTTTGTTGTAATGGTTTTGTTAATTTGGCGTGAATTTACTCCTTTATTTTTTATTGATATAGGGAAATAATGAAAATAATTAATTCCAAAAGTGACATAATTGTATGCGAGCAGACGACTTAATCCTGTTTTCTCAGGTCATCGAATTAGGCAGTTTTAGTAAGGTTGCAGAGGCAAATAACCTTACAAATTCGGTAGTTAGCAAAAGAATGGCGCGACTAGAAGAAGAGATAGGTGCACAACTATTATATCGAACTACGCGCAAATTGACCCTGACCGAAGCTGGGAAGGTGTTGTTACACAGTGCTAAAAATGTGAAGCAAGCCACTCAGGAGGCTATGGACGCTGTTGCAGGCTTTGGAGAGAATGTGAGCGGTCATATCAAGATGTCGGTGCCGACTATCTCCGGTGACTTGATTCTTGCCGACGCGGTGGCGGAGTTTTGTAACCTTCATCCGGGGCTCACTGTCGATATGTCGCTCGATAATCGCTTTGTTGATCTTGTCGCCGATGGTTACGATTTGGTCATCCGAACCGGTTACTTGGAAGACTCCAGTTTAATTGCTCGGCATATACTCGACTCTCAATGGGTGGTATGCGCATCGCCTTCTTATATTGCTAAAAACGGCAAACCTATCGAACCTATCGATCTGACTTCGCACAACTGTTTGCAATACGCTTATCAAACCACCGGTGCATCGGAGTGGGAATTTAAGAGTGACGAAGGCAATTATATTGTTCGAGTCTCTGGAAGCTTTTCAACCGACAATGCCACCGCTCTGCGCAAAGCAGCATTAGGCGGACACGGTATTGCGTATGTGCCTCGCTGTTTGGTGTACCACGATATTCGTAATGGCCAGCTGGTGGATATTTTCCCCGAACTGGTCGGCAAAAAGCTGGGCATTTACGCGGTATATCCGTTTACGCGTCAGCCGCCGAATAAGGTTAAGCTGCTTATCGAGCACATTCGCGAACGTTATCTCACCATTTCTCATTACTTCTAGGTGCTTCATATTGTTTGCATTTTTTGGTTGAATTTCGCCACTTGAGCCCTAATCTAGCTATTGAGAATAAATCTCAATAAAAACAAAACACTTCAAACGGAGTAACACGGACGTTATGCATTACCCAAAAACACGTAAAGATTCTGTCGTGGACACTTATTTTGGTCACGACATTGCCGACCCTTATCGCTGGTTAGAAGATGATCGCAGTGAAGAAACCGCACAATGGGTTTCGGGTCAAAACTCAGTGACCTTCGATTTTCTTGGTCAGATCCCTTACCGCCAACAAATCCGTGACTTAGTCGCGAACAGCCAAAACTACGAAAAATATTCCCAGCCATTTGTACGTGGTGACTACACCTACTTCTACAAAAACGACGGTTTGCAAAACCAAAGCGTATTGTATCGCCGTAAAGACGAGGGAGAAGCCGAGGTCTTCCTTGACCCAAATACTTTCTCCGAAGAGGGCACGACCTCTCTTGGCGAAGTCAGCTTCTCGAAAGATTATCGTTTGGTGGCATATTCCATCTCGGAAGGAGGCAGTGACTGGCGTAAGATTTTTGTCATTGATACGGAAACTAAAGAACAGCTAGAGCCAGAGATCGTTGATGCGAAGTTTACGTCTATTTCTTGGCTGGGCAGCAAAGGCTTCTATTACTCAAGTTACGATAAGCCGCAAGGCAGCGAGTTGTCTGCTCGAACTGAGCATCACAAGCTTTATTATCATGAACTTGGTACCCCTCAATCTGAAGACAAAGTGATTTTTGGTGAGCAGGAGGCTCAGATTCATCGTTATGTGTCTGGTACGACGACGACGGATGATCGCTTCCTCATTATTTCTGGCGCAGAATCCACATCGGGTAATCGTCTGTTTTATATCGACTTACAGTCTGACTCCCAAGCGATTGTGACACTGCGCGATACGACGCAAGGCGACACCTACTTGATTGATAGCCAAGACGAAACCTTGCTGCTTTACACTAACCTAGAAGCGCCGAACGGCAAAGTTGTCAGCTACAACACTCAGACAGAACAATGGGCTGACGTGATTGCTGAACAAGAACAGCCGCTAGAAATCAGCAAAGGTGGCGGTTATCTGTTTGCGACTTATATGGTGGATGTGCTTTCTAAAGTGCAGCAGTTTAATTACCAAGGTGAGTGGATTCGAGATGTAGAACTGCCGGGAGAAGGCACGGCTTACGGTCTAGCAGGTAAAAAAGAAGAAACCACGCTGTATTACACCTTTACTAACTACGTGACACCACCGACGATCTTCTCATTTGATGTCGAATCTGGTGCATCGACGCTTTATCAAGAATCAAAAGCGCCGTTCGATCGCAATGAGTATGAGTCAAAACAGGTGTTCTACACCTCAAAAGATGGCACGCAAGTTCCAATTATCATCTCATACAAGAAGGGCATCTCGCTTGATGGCAGTGCGCCAACCATGCTGTATGGTTATGGCGGTTTTAACATCAGCCTCACTCCGATGTTTTCTGGCAATGTGGCCAACTGGCTAGAATTGGGTGGCATTTACGCTGTCGCCAACATGCGAGGCGGCGGTGAATATGGTAAAGCTTGGCACAATGCAGGCACTCAGCAGCAAAAGCAAAACGTGTTTGATGACTTTATTGCGGCAGCGGAATACCTAATTGAAAACGACTACACCAGCTCGGAGCGACTAGCGATTCGTGGTGGTTCTAACGGTGGTTTGTTAGTTGGAGCGTGTATGACGCAACGTCCTGAACTATTCAAAGTTGCGCTGCCTGCGGTTGGTGTGCTTGATATGCTGCGTTACCACACATTTACGTCTGGTGAAGGCTGGAAGTACGACTACGGCACGTCAGAACAAAGTGAAGCGATGTTCCGATACTTACTTGGGTATTCACCTGTTCACAATGTAAAAGAAGGCGTGCAGTACCCTGCTACCTTGGTGACAACCGCTGATCATGACGACCGAGTTGTGCCTGCTCACTCGTATAAGTTTATTGCCGAACTGCAAGACAAACAGCAAGGCGAAAATCCGGTGTTGATTCGTATTGATGTGAATGCAGGTCATGGTGCCGGTATGCCGCTCAGCAAGCAAATCGATCTCACGACCGATGTGTACGCATTTACGCTACACAACATGGGTATCGAGTCGATTTAACGATTTTGAGCTTTAGAGAATAAAAAATGCCGCGACAGAATCGCGGCATTTTTCATGGTTGGGGGAACTCAAGTAATACTGTTTTTCAGTATTGTTGAGTCAGGTTGACTAAGTCTGACTCGATGAACCAACCAGTCTCGGCGGCCAAACCGAAAGGCAGCTACGCCATTCTCAAGTAAAGATGAAATAATCATCTTTACTTAATCCTAGTTCATTAATATGAAACTGTGATGAATCTAAGCAGCATCATTTTGATTTTCATTGTTTTCAAGATCAAATGAGGCATCAATCAGTTTTCTAGTGTACTCACTTTTTGGGTGATGGAAAATCTCTTGTGCGCTTCCTTGCTCCATCACTTCTCCTTTTTGCATTACTAATACGCGATCAGAAAGCGCCTTAACCACTGATAAATCATGGCTTATGAACAAATAACCGATATTGTGTTTTTTCTGCAAGTCTTTGAGAAGATCGATGACAGTGAGTTGCACTGAGCGATCTAAGGCTGAGGTCGGCTCATCAAGCAAGATAAACGACGGTTCCAAAATCAAGGCTCGTGCAATCGCAATACGTTGACGTTGCCCACCGGAAAATTCGTGCGGATAGCGGTTTATAGATGCGGGATCCAAACGTACTTCGCGCAGAACATCACGCGCTTTCTGCATGCGTTCTTTCTTGTTTAAATATGGCCGGTGGACGGTTAACCCTTCAGTGATGATTTCCCCGATGGTCATACGTGGTGAAAGCGAACCGTATGGGTCTTGGAACACCATTTGTACGTCTTTTTTCAGATCGAACCGCTCTTTGTCGCTGAGTGAGGCCATATTTTGACCTTTAAACTCAATTTTTCCGGTAGACGGTAGCAAACCGATCAACGCACGCCCTAACGTGGATTTACCCGAACCGGATTCACCAACAATGCCTAGTGTTTCGCCCTGTTTCAGTTGTAACGAGATGCCTTTTACCGCTTCGAAGTACTCGTTTTTGCTTGCGATAAAGTGAGGCGTCACCAAAAACTTCACACGAATGTCTTCAGCGTTGAGCAATTCCGACGCATTCTCGTCAACGGGGGTTTTGCTTCCTTTCGGAATCGAGTTAATCAGCATTTTGGTGTATTCATGCTGAGGATCAGAAAATAGGTGCTCAGTGATGTCTTCTTCAACGACCTCACCTTTGCACATCACCAACACACGATCGGCAAAGTGTTTCACCACGCCTAGGTCATGGGTGATAAATAAAATAGCCATCCCCATTTTTGCTTGAATCTCTTTAATCAGCAGTAGCACTTCCGCCTGAACGGTAACGTCAAGCGCGGTTGTCGGCTCATCGGCAATTAAGATGTCTGGTTCGTTAATTAGCGCCATGGCAATCATGATGCGCTGTAATTGGCCTCCAGAAAACTCATGGGGATACTTATCATAGGCTTGTTGCGGGTTCGGCAAATGAACCAAATCAAACAGTTCAAGCACACGTTCTTTGGCTTTGCGCTGATTGACGGAGCGATGACACATCATGGCTTCCGCCACTTGAATACCGACCCGCATATACGGATTCAGTGAAGTCATTGGCTCTTGGAATATCATTCCGATGCGATCGCCGCGAATGCGCTGCATTTGTCGCTCAGTTTTGTCCAGAATGGATTCGCCTTCAAACATGATCGACGAGTCTGGATGGACAATGGCGTTGTCTGGTAGCAGCTTCATTAAAGCGTTGGTGGAAACTGATTTACCCGAACCAGATTCGCCGACGATAGACAGCGTTTCACCCGCTTGTAGCTCGAAGCTAACATTCTTTACTGCATCGACGATCCCATCGTTTGTCGTAAAGCTGACAGACAAGTTGTTCACCGAAAGAATGGTTTGAGAAGACATCACGTATCCTTGTGTTTGATATAGCAAATAAACCTAGAGCAATGGTGATGGCGCTGAAATCCTGCTGCTTTCCATTGCTCTGGTACTCATTAGTTGTAGAGGTGGGGAGCAACCGCTTCTGCTGAGCTCATTGCCTGTAAATGCAAAAACTGTTCATGGGCGCGAGTGACATGGTCCAGCTCTATCATCCATTGAGCATTGCGCTGCGCAGAGCAAAATGCGGCCATGTGTGCAAGTAAGTCCTCACTTTGCTGACCGAGTAGGTGGCCAACACGCTCAATCAGCTCATGGCTTTCAAGCTGCAAAAATTGGAACAACGCATAAGTTTGGTTGAGGGCTGAAAATGCGTCGCGCTGTAATCCCAATTTGTTGAGGATCTCCGATTGCGCCACGCTCGCATCGCGTAATCCGCTGACCAGACACACAAATTGGCAAGGCTTGGTAAGGTCATTCTCTAGCGCCTTATGGATATGGCTAGGCAAGTGATTGAGCACATCTTCGTATAAGCGATGAGCTTCTGGCCAATGGCCTTGATCCATCAATTGCTCCGCTTTCAAATAGCGCATCCAGCATTGCTCAATATTCATGTCCATCTCCACAAAAGTTGATTTGCTGAAGATATTAAATGAAATTGATTATCAATTGCAAGTGCGTGTTGTTTTCATTTTTGTGGTCATAAAGTGTGCGATTAAACCATGGTGTAAGCTAAATCACTTAAAATTAAACAAATAATCTCTACACTCAAGTTACGACAATAAGAAAAAGGAAGCGGATATGGCAATACTAAGATTGGAACCTCAACAGCTATATTCTGTAGCGGATCTAGAGAATATGCCATGTAAGTCGACCAAGGAACTGCCTCCTATTGACGAAATCGTGGGACAAGAGCGTGCGCAAAAAGCGGTCGAGTTTGCGATGTCAATTAAGGAAAAAGGGTACAACATTTACGCCATCGGTCAGAACGGGCTAGGTAAGCGCACGATGATTCTGCGCTATTTGAATCGTCACCAGCATGACGCCGATGCGTTATTTGACTGGTGTTACGTCGCGAATTTTGAAGATACACGCACGCCTAAAGTGTTAAAGCTCCCTTGTGGAATCGGTAACAAACTGCGTGTTGATATTGAAGCCTTAATGGGGAAATTGCTTAACGCGCTGCCATTAGCTTTTGATAACGAAATGTACTTTAGCCGTGCTGATCGTTTGAAAAACCAGTTGGCAAACAAACAGCAAAATGAATTGGACCGCATTAGTCGTGAAGCTAAAGAGCACGGCATCAGCCTGACGATCACATCGCAAGGCGATTATCAATTTGTCGCCATGAATGGCGATGAGTTGCACACTGAAGAATCTTTTGATGCCTTGAGCAAAAAAGAGCAAGAACAGTTCAGTGACAGCATTGATGCGTTAGAGGTGAGTTTACGTTCCATGGTGCGTGAACTGACCGAGTGGGAGGATACCTACAGCGACAAAATCAAAAAGTTGAATGATGAAGTTACGCTCGACGTGATTACTCACTTCATTAAAAAGCTCAAAGTGGATTATTCGGAATACTCCGAAATCAAAACCTATTTGACGGAGCTGCAAAAAGATATCGTTGAAAACGCGGATATTTTCCTCGATCAAAGTGGTGAACAAGGTGAGATTGCTGCTGCGTCTTTAGATAAAAAGTTGCCTCGTCGCTACAAAGTGAACGTGTTAGTGAGTCGTAACAACAGCGATTTCCCAATCGTGGTGGAAGAGAACCCAAATTACCACTCACTGTTTGGCTCGATTGAAACTGCGACATTCAAAGGGACGGTCTTTACCGACTTCTCATTGATCCGTGCAGGTAGTTTGCACAAAGCCAACGGCGGCGTTCTGTTGATGGACGCGCAAAAAGTGTTGGAGCAGCCGTATGTCTGGGATGGCTTAAAACGTGCGCTGCGCTCTCGCCAACTAAGCTTTACGTCATTAGAAAAAGAGGTGACGTTGACGGGGGCGGTTTCATTAGATCCTGAACCGATCCCGCTTGATATCAAAATCATCTTGTTTGGTGATTACCGAACTTACCAATTACTCCAACATTACGATCCAGAGTTCAGCGAATTGTTCCGTGTGACGGCAGATTTCGAAGACGAAATGAAACGTACGCCGGAGTCTGAGCTGCATTACGCGCGCTTTATCTCTAGCGTGGTGCATGACAACAATATGCTGCATTGCGATCGCAAAGCCATTGCTCGAATCATCGAATACAGCTCACGTTTGTCTGGCGACCAATCCAAGCTATCTCTGCATTCGGCTAATATCGCCAACTTGCTTCGAGAGTCAAACTACGTGGCTCGCCAAGCAAACTCAAACATGATCCGCATTGGCCACGTCGAAGAGGCGATGAAAAATCAGGAGATGCGTGTCAGCCGTTTGCGAGACAGCGTGATGGAGACGTTCTTAAACGGCACTACGTTGATTCTCACTGAGGGTTCGGCGATAGGGCAAGTGAACGCGTTGTCGGTGTTGAGTACCAGCGATTATATGTTTGGTGCGCCTAACCGTATCACTGCCACGACATGCTACGGCGATGGCGACGTTATCGATATTGAACGCAGCGTCGATCTTGGCGGCAGTATCCACTCGAAAGGTGTGATGATCCTATCGGCTTATCTGTCTTCCGTATTCGGCAAAACGGCGCGAGTGCCACTCACGACGACGATTACCTTTGAGCAATCTTACGGTGGTGTCGACGGCGACAGCGCGAGCATGGCAGAGTTTTGCGCTGTCGTTTCGGCTTTTTCTAAACAACCAAATCGACAAGATATCGCGATCACGGGGTCAATGAACCAATTTGGTGAAGCGCAGCCGATTGGTGGCGTAAACGAAAAAATCGAAGGTTTCTATGATGTGTGTGTGATCAAAGGTCGTCACTCCGGACAGGGCGTGATCATTCCTCGTTCGAATGTTCATAACTTGATGCTACGCGCTGACATCGTGAAAGCGGTAGAAAAAGGGGAGTTCCATATTTGGGCAATTGACCACGTTACTGAGGCCATTGAACTGTTCACCGGCAAGGTGGCAGGTGAGCCGACAGATGAAGGTTCTTACCCGATTGATACGATTTTTGGCCTTGCTCAAGCGAAGCTCAATTCGCTGAGAAAGTAAGCGATATTCGCTCTGGATGTGAATAAATATCATCACAATTAATCACAACTTGTAATAACGACAATATCCCGACACTAGTGTCGGGATATTGTCAATAACAGATTGAAAATGGGGACTTTTTGTACTAGACAAAAGTGTGATCGACCTCTAATATTCGCCACTTGTTTATTCGTCCGGGAACAATCCCGTCGCATGGAAGCAAGTAGGCATCACGCATATAACTGAGGTCCAGTCATGCAGCTATCACTGAAAAACTTGTCAGTACGAACCCAAATTTTGGTTCCGGTATTATTTACCGCTATTGTTTTGTTTATTGCTCTGTGGATTACTAAAAACAATCTTCAAGCGGAGCAAGACGTTATTGCTTCTAACCAAGAGTCTTTGGTTTTCCATAAAGACACTTTGGCGCGTATCGACGATCAAATTTACCCATTGCGCATCAGCGCGGTTTACGCAATTTACGATGCTTCTCGTCGTGAAACGTTCCTAAATGAGCTAAAAGCAGGCTTGAAACAAGTTGAAGCGGATCTAAGTGCAATCGAAGCGCGAAACCTGTTTCGTGAAGATGCGATTGAAGTGCGTAAAGCGATTGAAGCGTATGTGCAGTACTCACAGCGCTCTGTAGCGTTTTTCAACCAATACGATCAAGGTCTTAAATCAGACAACGAATACCGTGCATTTATTTCTGAGTACCGCCGTGTTGGTAACGAAATGGTGCAAGGCATCAACACTTTGTCTAAACACGTGAACGATCAAGCGGTTGAATCAACGGCAAAAAGTAACGCACAAAACGAGCGTGTTCAAACTAATGCGATGCTGACGGTTCTTGCAGTGTTTGTGTTCTCGCTTATTGGCGCGTGGTTCCTATCTGGCATGATTGTTACACCAATCCAAAAGCTGCAACGTGTGATGCGTGAACTGGCGGCTGGTAACCTTTCTGTTCGTGCGGATGTCGAAGGCGACAACGAGATTGCTCAGTTAAGCAAAGACGTTAACCAAACCGCGTCTCAACTTTACAGCATCGTTGATCAGTTAACTCGAATCAGTGAAGAAGTGGCGTCTGCATCGACAGAACTTGCTGCAGTAATGACGCAAGCAGAAGCGAACGCACAACAAGAACTGGCAGAAATCGAGCAAGTTGCTTCTGCGGTAAATGAGCTAGCAAGCACTGCAAACAACGTAAGTGACAATGCGACCTCTGCTGATGCGACAGCACGCGAAGCGGACGGTCTAGCGCAATCTGGTTTGGCTATCTTCCAAGAAAGTGCAGACGCAAGTGCGCAAATGTCTCAAGCATTGAACGATGCCGCGCAAGTTGTACTGCGTCTAAAAGAGCAATCAGTACAGATCAACGATGTTATCGAAGTGATTCGCGGTGTATCTGAACAAACGAACTTGTTGGCGTTGAACGCAGCGATTGAAGCTGCACGTGCTGGTGAATCTGGTCGTGGTTTTGCGGTAGTAGCGGATGAAGTTCGTATGCTAGCGGCACGAACTCAAGATTCAACGCAAGAAATCTCAACAATCATTGAAGAACTACAAGCGCAATCTGGCCTTGCTAACGACAGCATGCAAGTTAGCCTAGAAATGTTGACTCGCAACAACGAGCTGACTCAGCAAGCGAACGATGCGTTGATCGGTATTACAGAATCTGTTGCGAACATCAACGATTCAAACACGCAAGTAGCGACAGCTGCGGAAGAGCAATCTCAAGTCACTCAAGACATCAACCGCAACGTGGTTAACATGTCTGAACTTGTGAACCAAAATGTAGCGGGCATCAGCCAAAGCGCAAGCGCAAGTAGCGAGCTATCACTACTGGCTGAAAAGCAAAAAGAACAGTTGAGCTTCTTTAAGCTGTAAGCTTTTGCTTTACGTTTTTAAATATGGTCTCAGCAAAAAGGCACCCTCGGGTGCCTTTTTAATGCTCGTTTTTCAAGAACGAATACGTGCTCTAGCAACTTCATGGCTCTAGGCCGTTCGAATTTATTTTAACTTCAGCTTGGTGCCGTCGAATTTGAGATGACTCAGCAGACTCTTGGCGTTAGTCTTGCCTACCTCATCAAACTCCATTCCGTAGCGGGCATAGTGAGTCGATTTTTGCAGGTTACAAATACGACCATTCAATGGCGCTAACAGGCGACCATCACTCGGCATGGTGAGGTCTAGAGTGATACGGTCGCCAACTTGTAAAGGTCGGCTCATTGGCGATGTCACAAAACGACAGCCGCTGCGAGACAAGTCTCTGATCTCACACTCACTTCGATATTCATCCAAGCGGACTCGCGCTTTCAAATTCACCTCATAACGCACTTCTTTACGAAGTTGGAATACCTGCATTGTATTGGGAAGGCTAAGCACTAAAATGGGATAAGGGTCGCCCAAGCGATGTTGAAGCTGAGCCCTAAAAGGAATGACTGCGCCTTCGCCACGATGAGAATACGCTTTTACGTTAATCCAAAAGCCTTCTTGAAAATAGAATTTCAAATCTTCATCGGAAATATTCGGAACTTCGATCAATGCCGTATTGTTAGAGTGGCAGCCGACAAACGTACTGGTGGTGATGAACTTCGTTCCAACAGGCGTGGTCACATTGAGAGTGACTTCACTACCATGCTCAACCATCGCCATTGCATCGGTGCTGTTTAATGTGGTGGCCTGACGTTCTGGTGCTCTCTTACTCTGCAGAGGTAGATTGCCGTCTCTGGCACTGGTTATCATATTTCTCATTCTTATTGTCGTACCTGATTTGAGAAGAGGTGACTGCTATGAAATTTAGCACTAAACGACTGGGTGTCTTTGCGTGGTAATGATTTTATTCAGTGATATAGTTTGATTCAATAAATCCGTAACAAAATTAGAGAAGAAGATATGCATAAAGTGATTCACGACACTGAAAGTGGCCTCTTTTGGGTTGATTTAGAGCAAGACTTCCAAGCAAAAGTGGTCTATGAGTTGAAAAATGATGTGATGCACATAACATCGACGGTCGTACCAGAAGAGCTGCGAGGCAAAGGTTATGGAAAAGTAATGATGGAAGCGGTACTCCCAGAAATTGAAGAACTGGGCTATAAAATCGAACCGGTTTGCCCGTATGTGGCGCATTACATCAACCGTAACCAAGCTTGGTCGCATCTTCTTGCTTGAGTATGAATGACCACCACCTTTTGTATCAAAATATCAGCCAGGATCTTGATCTCGGTGCATTGCTGTCGAGCGAAGTAATCCAGTCACTTTGGGGCGGTTACGGAGAATTGGTTCGGCTGATATTCGCTAAACGCTCTGTCATTGTAAAACACGTCAAATTGCCTAAACCTTCTGAACACCCTAGAGGCTGGAATACAGACCGTTCTCACCAAAGAAAGCTGCACTCTTATCAGGTTGAAGTCAGTTGGTACGCGCATTTTTCCGGAGTCATGGACTCGCACTGTCGAGTACCACAAGGCTTAAAAACGTTCCAGTCGGAGAATGAATGGCTCATTGTGATGGAAGACCTTGCCGAGGCGGGCTTTCCAAAAATCATCACCGATGCAAAGCTAGAGCATCTACGAGCCTGCCTTGCTTGGTTAGCGAATTTTCATGCGCGCTACATCGGTGTTCGCTCGGATAAGCTGTGGCATACCGGCACGTACTGGCACTTGGCAACCAGACCCGATGAGCTTGAGGCATTGCAAGACAGTGAGCTAAAAAATGCCGCTCAATTGATTGATCAAACGCTTTCGCAAGCCAAGTTCAAGACGCTTGTACACGGTGATGCCAAATTGGCGAACTTCTGTTTTGCGCAAGATGAATTGAGCGTTGCTGCGGTCGACTTTCAATACGTCGGACATGGCTGTGCGATGAAAGATGTGGCACTGTTTATGAGTAGCGCCGTCAAGCCAGAGCGTTGTGCAGAGATGGAAGTTTGGGTCTTGGATACGTATTTCGCTCAGTTGCAACAGGCGTTAATGGTTTATCAGCCGAATCTCGACCCCGATGAAGTCGAGCGTGAATGGCGTCCTTTGTTTGCGGTTGCGTGGGCTGACTTTCAGCGCTTTGTGAAAGGTTGGAGTCCTGACCACTGGAAGATCAATCCCTACACTGAAGCATTGACTCGCAGAGCGTTGGCTTACTTACGAAAGTGAGTCGAAGTTTAAAAAGAAAAGCCTCCAACTAGTAGGAGGCTTTTCTTTATTTTTTACTTGGTCTGATACGTGCCATGTAATAGGTATTGATGAACTCGCCATCTCGGAATGAGGCATCAATCGCCTCTCCTTCAATTTCAAAACCATGCTTTTTGTACAGGCCAATCGCGGCCTCGTTGTCGGCATTCACTTCTAACTGAATGCGTCTAACATTCAACCAGTTATCCGCCAACTCGGTGATGGTTTCAATCAACTTGCTTCCCACGCCTAGGCCGTGAAACTGGTCGTGAACGCCAATACCAAACGCGGCCGTGTGCGCCGTTCTTGGGCGCTGCGAGTGATGAAAGCCAATGTTACCCACTACTTTACCATCGATTTCAGCGACGTAGCTGTAAACGCCAGCGGGCATGTTTGACAATCGTTCTACCCACATTGCGAGCGAAGGTTTTGGGAGTTGCAGGGTTTCACGTTGTGCTTTTGGTTGTGAATAGATTTCTACGAGTGCCGCTGCGTCTTCAACGGTCGTTGGACGTACGATAATTTCCATGCTTCTCTCCTTCGCTTTTTAGTATTAATTTTCAATCTAACCACAGTTTTTTATTTTGGATAGTGTTTTTTGATGTTTGAGAGATAAACACCTTTTAAATTAGGTTGTTATAGCGATATTTGTCTAAATTTTAGTAGTCATTTATCTTCGAATTTAGCGAATAGATTGCAAAGGTGTTGAATTATTGTACTGAAAATGGCGTGCACAGCAGAGTATCGTGGTGAATTTCATGTTGGAGGAAATAAATGGAATTATTCAAACTGTGACGGCGGCACTGTACATCAGTTGACCTGAATCAATTGAGGGTGGAGTTACCTCTTATGAGGTATGGGGAAGAGGTACGTTTAGCGCTATTTATGCTTAACTTGATAAAGGAGTTTCGTTGAGGAAATAGCATGAAATCCTCTCAGTCTAAAACATCGCAAAGTCGGCGCCGATTTTTGCGTGATACTGTCCGAACTGCGGCAGGCGTTGGCGCAGCGGCGTGTGTGTTGGGCTTACAATCGCTGCAAAGCCAAGCTCGAGAAACCAAAGGTGTGCCTATTCGCCCACCCGGTGCTTTGCCAGAAGGCGATTTCGAATCAGCCTGTATTCGATGTGGCTTGTGTGTTCAAGCATGCCCTTACGACACATTGAAACTCGCGACATTACTTTCTCCTGTAGCCACTGGTTCTCCTTACTTTACTGCGCGCGATATTCCCTGCGAAATGTGCGAAGACATTCCTTGTGTGGTGGCTTGCCCGAGTGGGGCGCTGGATCCGAAGTTAACCGATATTGATGATGCTCGAATGGGCACAGCGGTTCTTATTGACCATGAAACTTGCCTTAACTGGCAAGGGCTACGATGCGACGTTTGCTATCGCGTTTGTCCGCTGATTGATGAAGCCATCACATTGGAGATGGTTCACAACGACCGAACTGGCTATCACGCCAAACTTATCCCTACAGTGAATTCAGAAGTGTGTACTGGGTGCGGTAAGTGCGAACAAGCGTGTGTGTTGGATGTTGCTGCTATTAAAGTTGTCCCGACGGATTTGGCGAAAGGCAAAGTGGGCAGCCATTACAATTTTGGTTGGAAAGAGATCGACAAACCACTCGAAAATATCCTCCCTAGTGA
>NZ_JAPEID010000048.1:0-33438 GCF_028823755.1 Vibrio sp. VP6 | reverse complement strand
ACGCCAGTGAAATACGGCATCATCGCGATGGTGACTAACATGGTGTTCAACGCAATTTTTGCCTATTTCTACGGTTATGTCGGCTTGGCTATTGCTACGGCATTGTCAGCGTTCGTCAACATGGCGCTGTTGTACCGAGGTCTGCACATTGCAGGTGTCTATCAAATCACTAAGCGTACCGTCTTCTTTATTATACGTTTGGTTGTTGCTGGCGCTGCGATGGTCGCTGCGATCTTATGGCAATTGGAAGACATGTCGGTTTGGCTAGAGTGGAGTTTTGCTCACCGTAGCGGCATGTTAGGAATGTTAATTGGTCTAGGCGCCGCAGTTTACCTAGCGGTTCTATTTTTGACAGGCGTACGTTTAAAAGACCTAAAAGCTGGGACAGATTGAGGTTGATTAGTATATAATCCGTCAGTTTCACACAGTGCAAAGTAAAAACAGAGGCAGAACGCAGTATCCAATGGAACTGATTAGAGGTATTCATAATATCGCACCACACCATTATGGTTGTGTGTTGACGATCGGCAATTTCGATGGCGTACACAAAGGCCATCAACAAGTATTGCAGCAAGTGTCTGAGCAAGCGGAGAAACTTTCGTTACCGTCGGTTGTGATGACCTTTGAACCTCAGCCAATGGAGCTGTTTGCCAAAGACAAAGCGCCCGCAAGGTTGACGCGACTGCGCGACAAGTTCGTTCAATTAAGCAAGCTCGACATCGATCGTTTGCTTTGCGTCAATTTTAATCGCCATTTTGCCAGCCTGACAGCGGAAGAGTTTATCCGCGACTTGTTGGTCGAGCGTTTGGGTGTTAAGTTTCTTGTCGTTGGTGATGATTTCTGCTTTGGCAAAGGCCGTTTAGGTAACTTTGCTATGTTGCAGGAAGCAGGGGAAAAATACGGCTTTGAAGTCGTCAGTACCCAAAGCTTTTGTTTACAACAGTTACGAGTGAGTAGTACCGCGATTCGCGAAGCCTTAGCTCGTGACGATTTGCATGCCGCACAAGAGATGCTGGGAAGAGATTACAGCATCAGCGGTCGCGTTTCACACGGAAGAAAGTTAGGAAGAACCATTGGATTCCCGACGGCCAATATTCCACTGAAACGTTGTGTTTCTCCGGTTTCCGGAGTCTATGTTGTTCAAGCGCTAGGCTTGGGTGATAAGCCAGTCGGTGGCGTGGCTAATATTGGCCAACGACCTACAGTAAATGGCGTTCGCCAACAGTTAGAAGTACACTTATTTGACTTTCATGCCAATTTATATGGCAAGCAACTAGAAGTGGAACTTTTGCACAAACTTCGAGATGAGCAAAAGTTTGAGTCGTTTGAAGCACTTAAACAACAAATCGAATTGGATGCTGAAGCAGCAAGGGTGTGGCTGCGTCAGCTTAAGAGTTGAACGGTTTATTCCACCGTTCGACATAATGTCTAATTTTCGCCCAATATAACGGAATTAAGAATCGATGAGTGAGTATAAAGATACCCTGAACTTACCTGAAACAGGGTTTCCAATGCGCGGCAACCTGGCTAATCGTGAGCCAGAAATGCTTGAGCGTTGGTACAAAGAAGATCTTTACGGTGAAATCCGTAAAGCTAAAAAAGGCAAAAAGTCATTCGTATTGCACGATGGCCCTCCTTACGCAAATGGTGACATTCACATTGGTCACGCACTAAACAAGATTCTTAAAGACATTATTATTAAATCCAAAACACTTTCAGGTTTTGACGCACCTTACATCCCAGGCTGGGACTGCCACGGTCTGCCAATCGAATTGATGGTAGAAAAGAAAGTAGGCAAACCAGGCCAAAAAGTAACGGCAGCGGAATTCCGCGAAAAATGTCGCGAATACGCAGCAGGTCAGGTTGAAGGTCAGAAAGAGAGCTTCAAGCGTCTTGGCATCATGGGTGAGTGGGATAAGCCATACCGCACTATGGATTTCGCAACTGAAGCGAACATCATTCGTGCGCTTGGTAAAATCGCAAGTAATGGCCACCTATTAAAAGGTTTCAAACCTGTTCACTGGTGTACGGATTGTGGTTCTGCACTTGCAGAAGCAGAAGTGGAATACAAAGATAAAGTATCGCCATCTATCGACGTACGTTTTAAAACAGCGGACGAAGCTGCGCTGCTATCTAAATTTGAATTGACGGAAGGTCACGAAGGTAAGGGTGACGTTTCAATCGTTATCTGGACAACCACTCCTTGGACTCTGCCTGCAAACCGCGCAGTATGTCTACGTGATGATCTTGAATACGTGCTAATCCAAGTTGAGGGTGACAACCCTGAGCGTATTATCGTTGCTGCTGAATTGGCAAAAGATGTGATGGATCGCGCGGGCATCGAGCACTTCCATAACCTTGGTTTTGCGAAAGGTGCGGATCTAGAGCTTTCTCAGTTCCAACACCCATTCTACGATTTCACAGTTCCAGCGATCCTTGGTGATCACGTGACGACTGACTCAGGTACTGGTGTTGTTCATACGGCACCTGGCCATGGTCAGGAAGACTTTGCGGTTGGCCAAAAGTACAACCTAGAAGTGGCAAACCCAGTGGGCTCAAACGGTGTTTACCTACCAGACACTGAGCTTTTTGCTGGTCAGCACGTATTCAAAGCGAATGACGCTGTCGTAGAAACGCTAAAAGAAAAAGGCGCGCTACTACATCATCACGCTTACGAGCATAGCTACCCGCACTGTTGGCGTCATAAGACTCCAATCATCTTCCGCGCAACACCTCAATGGTTCGTATCAATGGACCAAGCTGGCCTACGTGCAAAAGCACTAGAGTCAATCAAAGGTGTTCAGTGGATGCCTGAGTGGGGTCAAAGCCGTATCGAAGGTATGATCGAAGGTCGTCCTGAGTGGTGTATCTCTCGTCAACGTACTTGGGGTGTGCCAATCGCTCTGTTTGTTCATAAAGAAACAGCAGAACTTCATCCAAACACGTTAGAGCTAATTGAAAAAGTAGCGAAGCTTGTTGAAGAAAAAGGCATCCAAGCATGGTGGGATGTTGACGCAGCTGAACTACTAGGCGACGAAGCAGAGCAGTACGAAAAAGTACTCGATACGCTAGACGTATGGTTCGATTCAGGTGTTACGCACTTCTCAGTTGTTGATGCTCGTGAAGAGTACAACGGTAACAGTGCAGACCTATACCTTGAAGGTTCTGACCAACACCGTGGTTGGTTCCAGTCTTCTCTAATTTCATCAATTGCGATGAAAGGTGTAGCGCCATACAAACAAGTTCTGACGCACGGTTTCGTGGTTGATGGTCACGGCCGTAAGATGTCTAAATCTATCGGTAACGTGGTTGCGCCAAAAGACGTAACAAACAAACTCGGTGCAGACATTTTGCGTCTATGGGTTGCTTCTACAGACTACACTGGTGAAGTTGCGGTTTCTGATGAAATCCTAAAACGTTCTGCAGATGCGTATCGTCGTATCCGTAACACAGCGCGTTTCTTCCTAGCGAACCTAAATGGCTTCAACCCAGCAACAGACATCGTTCCTGCTGAAGAAATGGTGGCGCTAGACCGTTGGGCAGTTGGTCGTGCACTTGCTGCGCAAGAAGAGATCATCAAAGCGTACGATGAATACAACATCCACGCCGTAACTCAGCGTCTAATGCAGTTCTGTTCTATCGAGATGGGCTCATTCTACCTAGACGTAATCAAAGACCGTCAGTACACAGCGAAGCAGGGCGGCCACGCTCAACGTAGCTGTCAGACTGCACTTTACTACATCGTAGAAGCACTAGTTCGTTGGATGGCGCCAATCATGTCATTCACCGCAGATGAGATCTGGAACGAGATGCCAGGCGAGCGCGAAAAATTCGTGTTCACAGGTGAGTGGTTCGATGGTCTATTTGGTCTAGCGGAAGGTGAAGAGCTGAACAACGAATTCTGGACTGAAATTCAGAAAGTTCGTGGGGCGGTGAACAAACTTCTTGAAGCGGCGCGTGCAGAGAAAACCATCGGTGGTGCACTACAAGCTGAGCTAACTCTATTTGCTGATGACGCACTAGCGGCGAAAATCAACAAGCTAGAAGACGAGTTACGCTTCGTGCTACTGACGTCTGCAGCAGCAGTTAAGCCTTTAAGCGAGAAATCTGACGCGGCACAAGCAACAGACATCGAAGGTCTGTTTGTTGAAGTGAAAGCGACAGAAGCTGAGAAGTGTGATCGTTGTTGGCACCACACGCCAGACGTAGGCACAATTGCGGGTCACGAGAAGATTTGTGGTCGCTGTGTATCTAACGTTGATGGCGAAGGTGAAGTACGTAAATTCGCGTAATTGCCTAGAACGACTGAACTTTTTTTAAAATTAACAGCCCCAGTATTTACTGGGGCTGTTTGTAGGTAAAGTAATGAGTGAAAAAGCACTGACGTTAAAGCAATCAGGTGTACGTTGGCTGTGGCTAGCGATTGTGATTTTTTTGGCCGATATAGGCATTAAATACGTTGTCATGAACAACATGGGATATGGCTGGGCAAACCGAATTGAAATTTTGCCTTTCTTCAATCTTCTCTATGTTCACAACTATGGCGCAGCTTTCAGCTTTTTGAGCGATCAAGCGGGTTGGCAACGTTGGTTGTTTACCGGTATCGCGTTTGTAGTCACAGGTCTTTTGACTTATTGGATGAGTAAGCTTCCTGCAAAAGAAAAGTGGAACAACATTGCTTACGCAATGATTATTGGTGGTGCCGTTGGCAACGTATTTGACCGCGTGATCCATGGTTTTGTGGTCGATTACTTAGACTTCTACTGGGGCAATTATCACTGGCCGGCATTTAACCTTGCTGATATGGCGATTTGTCTTGGTGCGGCGATGATTATCCTGGACGGCTTTCGCAAGAAAGACACAGCAAAAGCCTAAATTGTGGCCATGTATATTGGAAAAGTCGAATAACCCTAAGCGTCGTCCGTTGATTCGTACGACGCTTTTTATTATGTTGGAGCGCAAATCCGCACATCAGTGTATAAAAAGACAAAGCGGATAGACGTAATGACCCAAGAAAAAGGAAGCAGTAACGTGACAACAATAACGAATGATTCGATAGTAACCCTGCATTTTACGATCAAAATGAAAGATGGTTCGGTGGCAGACAGCACTCATAATATGGGCAAACCAGCGAAATTTGTGATGGGTGACGGCAGCCTGAGTGAGAACTTCGAGCAGTGCTTGGTGGGGCTCCAATCTGGTGAGAACAAAGCGATTGAACTCAAAGCGCAAGATGCTTTTGGTATGCCTAACCCAGACCATATTCATCATATGGATCGCACCAAATTTGTTGGTGAAGCGGAAGTTGAAGTCGGTACTATCATGGCTTTCAGTGGCCCTGATGGTATGGAAATTCCGGGCATCATTACTGAGATTGCTGGCGATTCGGTAACGGTAGACTTTAATCACCCTCTAGCGGGACAAGACGTGACTTTCGAAGTCGAAATTTTGTCAGTAGAATAGCCACCCCAATAAAAGATAATTTCCATGAGCAATGAAATGAAAATCCTATTAGCTAACCCACGCGGTTTTTGTGCTGGTGTTGACCGTGCGATTAGCATCGTAGAGCGTGCGCTAGAGCTGTATCAGCCACCGATTTATGTTCGCCATGAAGTGGTACATAACCGTTTTGTGGTTGAAGGGCTAAAACAACGTGGCGCTATCTTCGTTGAAGAGCTACATGAAGTGCCTGACAACAACATCGTGATTTTCTCTGCTCATGGTGTATCGCAAGCGGTTCGCCAAGAAGCAAAACAGCGTGATCTGACGGTATTTGATGCAACCTGCCCATTGGTAACGAAAGTTCATATGGAAGTTGCGCGTGCAAGCCGCCGCAATATGGAAGTGGTTCTGATTGGTCATGCTGGTCACCCAGAAGTCGAAGGTACCATGGGTCAGTACTCAAGCGAAACTGGCGGCATGTACTTAGTGGAAACTCCTGCGGACGTTGAGAAACTAAAAGCGATCGTGAAAGATCCATCGGATCTGCACTATGTAAGCCAAACCACATTGTCTGTCGATGAAACCGCTGATGTGATTGAAGAGCTACGCCGCGTATTTCCTGACATCCAAGGCCCACGTAAAGACGATATTTGTTACGCAACACAAAACCGCCAAGATGCCGTGCGAGAGCTGGCTGGTGATGTGGATGTAATGGTGGTTGTGGGTTCTAAGAACTCTTCAAACTCTACTCGTCTTAAAGAGTTGGCTGAGAAACTTGGCACGCCTGGTTACTTGACGGATTGTCCTGAAGATATCAAGCCAGAGTGGTTTGAAGGCAAGACAAAAGTAGGTGTGACAGCGGGTGCTTCTGCGCCAGAAGAGTTGGTGAATCAGATTCTTGAGCGTATCAAAGAACTAGTGGGTGCTCGCTCAGTCGATGAAGTCTTAGGTCGAGAAGAAAACATGTTCTTCGAAGTACCAAAAGAGCTGCAAATCAAGCAAGTGGACTGATATCCATTTATCGAATATTCAAAAGGCGACCTCAAGGTCGCGATCGCATGTTTCGCTCATATTCGGCACTTAATGGCTGATACCTAGCATCTCTTTGAGTACTTTGAGGTAACGACGGCTTACTGGAATCTCAAAGCCTGTTTTAGTGATGATTTCGGCTAGACCATTTTCCAGCAGCTTGATTTCACTGATGGCCTTAATGCTCACTAAATATTGGCGATGACAACGCACTAAGGGCGTTTTTTCTTCCAGTGTTTTTAACGTGAGCTGAGTGCTTGCTGTTTGGCTGGTGGAACGTACATGCACACCGCTAATATCGCTATAAGCACATTCCACCGTCTCGGTTGCCATGATCACAATCCGATTGTGTCCAATACAAGGAATTTGATCCAAAGTCTCGGGTGTAATCGCAGACAGTTGTTGAGTTAACGCTGATTGACTGATCACCTTGTTTAGGCGCTTAACGGTTTTGTTCAAGCGGCATGGGTCGACAGGTTTGAGAAGATAATCAAACGCGTTATCTTCAAAAGCTTGGATTGCGTATTGGTCATAAGCGGTAACAAAAACCACATACGGCATGGTTTCAGGATCGAGCATGCCAAGCAGCTCGATCCCGGTTACTTGAGGCATTTGGATATCTAAGAACACCACATCAGGTTTGAGCTCGTTGATTTTTTTGAGGCCCAAGATGGCATTGGACGCATCACCGACCACCTCCACTTGACCTGTTTCATCCAAGAGCTCTGCCAGCTCTTCTCGAGCAAACTGTTCATCATCAATGACGAGTGCGGTTAACATCCAACATTACCTTTATTGCTGCTGATTGGGTTTATGATTTCGGGGGAATGATAAAGCTCATTTTAGTAAATTGATGCGTCACACACGCAATTTTTAGCGCTGAGTCACGCCCAAATTGATTAGTGAGACGTTTGTCTACAATTTCCAAGCCTAAACCTGAGTGGTTGTCTTTTGGTGGCTGGAAACTGCCTGCGTTGTCCTCGACCGTAATCAGGTGTCCTTGAGGGTGCACTTCGCTGTAAATTTTAACTTTTCCACCTTCAAGCATATTGGAGATGCCGTGTTTGATGGCATTTTCCACCAAGGGTTGAAGTGTAAAACTTGGCAGCTTGATATCGAGCAATTTTGGATCGATATCTATTTCTACTTCCAAGCGATCCGTGAAGCGTGCTTTTTCGATACTGAGGTAAGAATTGACGTGTGCAAGCTCTTCTTTCAGTGTCACTGTATTGATGTTCTGCTTTAAGTTGCTGCGGAAAAAGTGCGATAAATTTTGAATTAATTCGCGGGCTTTATCTGGATCGCGGCGCGTAATCGCACTGATGGTATTGAGCGCGTTAAACAAAAAGTGAGGGTTTACCTGCGCGTGCAGCAGTTTGATTTCTGCCTGCGCTAACAGCGCTTGTTGTTGCTGATAATCGCCATACAAAATTTGGCTGGAGAGCAACTGAGCTATCCCTTCTGCCATTGACATGTTGGCGGTTGAGAACAGCTTACGCTTAGGTTCATAGAGTTTGATTGTTCCGATGACCGCTTTACCCGCACGCAATGGAATGATCAACGCCGAACCGAGTTTGCAATCTTTCGCCAAAGAACACTGATACGGACGTTCTGTACCATCAAGGTAGATGATGTCGTTTTTCTCCATCGAATCTAATGTGCTTTGCGATGAAATAGGCGTATTCGGTCTATGGTGGTCATCGCCAATACCGACAAACGCCAAAATCTTCTCTTGGTCAGTAATTGCAACTGCGCCAACCTTGGTTTCTTCGTAAATGATACGAGCGATTTTTTCTGCATTCTCGGTGTTAAAACCGTTGCTCAAAATGCCTACGGATCGATCGGCGATGGTAAGCGCACGGCGTGAAAAGGTAGCGGAGTACTTTTCAAAAATGGTTTTTCTATCTTGTAGGATGCTCATGAAAAGTGCGGCACCGAACGAGTTGGCAATGATCATCGGAGCGGCAATCGCTGACACCAGTTCGTAGGCTTGGTCGAAGGGTTTGGCTACCGCCAACAACAAAATCATCTGCACAACTTCGGCAACAAATGTCACGCTGAACACCACGCTTGGGTTGAACAGCAATGCGCCCTTGTTGCGTTTGATAAGGTAGACATGTAACAAGCCACCAATCACGCCTTCAGCAGTGGTTGAAATAGCACAGGCTAGGTCGGTAAAGCCACCAAGGGAATAACGATGAATCCCGCCGGTTAAGCCGACAGCAAAACCGACTACTGGCCCGCCAAACAACCCGCCCATGACAGCGCCGATGGCACGCGTGTTGGCGATCGCATCATTGATGTGCAGGCCAAAGTACGTCCCGAGGATACAAAAACCAGAAAAGAGCACGTAGCAAATCAAACGATGGCTAAGGCGAGACGAAATACTCAGTAGCGGTAAGATGATGGGTGTTTTACTCAGCATGTAAGCCAAGACTAAGTAAACACACATTTGCTGCAAGAGAGAGATAACCAGTTCCATAGCGAACCTAACCTGAAATTAATGTTGTTATTGTATACCTAAACAACCTCAAGGTTTTATCGGCCTTTAAAGTCATTTAGGTATAAAACAAAAAGAGCCTGCAAACGGCAGGCTCCTTGTCTTAACCAGTCAATATGAGGTTGGCTTACGCAGTTTCTGTTACTGCTTGTGGTTTCTCTTCATCCGCCAGTTCAGATTCGCCTTTACCTTTAGAGGTTTTGATAACGTAACCTGTAACGACTAGGGAGAAGATGACACCCGCGATAGTCGACACTTGCATTGGTAGGCCGAAACCTAGTGAGCTGTTGTTCAGAATGAAAGTTACACACACTGTAGTCATGAACATTGCAGGGATAGTTGTAATCCAGTGCAGTTTGTTGTGACGCAGTAGGTAAGCTGACGCAGTCCACAACATCATTACTGCTGTTGTTTGGTTTGCGAAGCCGAAGTAACGCCAGATGATGCCAAAGTCTACTTGAGTCAACACACCACCGATAACGAATAGCGGCACAGCCATTAGTAGACGGTTACGTAGTGTTTTCTGTTCCATGTTGAAGTATTCAGCAAGGATTAGACGGCTTGAACGGAATGCTGTGTCACCTGATGTGATTGGTAGGATAACCACACCTAGGAAAGCAATGATACCGCCGAATACACCTAGTAGACCAAATGACGCGCTGTATACCACGTTACCAGGACCACCGTTTTTCACTGCTTCAGAAAGCGCTTCTAGAGAGCCGAAGAATGATAGGGCGATAGCACACCAAATTAGAGCGATAACACCTTCACCAATCATTGCCCCGTAGAATACGAAGCGACCGTTTTTCTCGTTTTCCATACAACGCGCCATTAGTGGCGACTGAGTTGCGTGGAAGCCAGAGATTGCACCACAAGCGATAGTGATGAACAGCGCAGGCCATAAAGGCATGTCATTTGGATTTAGGTTAGAGAACATGTCTGTTACTTGGAAATCACCCATCACTGTGTGCTCGCTAGATAGAGCAACCGCAGTCATTAGACCAACCGACATGAAGATAAGTAGTGCGCCAAATAGAGGGTAGAAACGACCGATGATCTTATCTACTGGAACGATTGTCGCGATGATGTAGTAAGCAAAAATAACCACCACCATTGTTGTCATGCTTACGTTTAGGCTGGTTTGATCATTGATTAGGTTTGTGATCATGCCCGCTGGCGCTGATACGAATACCACACCAACAAGAAGCAACAGGACAATGGCAAAGATATTCATAAAGTGTTTTGCGCCATTACCTAGGTAGCGACCAGTAATCGTTGGCACTGATGCACCGCCGTTACGCACTGAAAGCATACCTGAGAAGTAATCGTGTACGGCACCTGCAAAGATACAACCTACAACAATCCAAAGCATTGCGGCTGGGCCGTAAAGTGCACCCATGATTGGGCCAAAGATAGGACCTACACCAGCGATGTTAAGTAGCTGAACTAGGTAAACCTTCTTTGTTGACATTGGAACAAAGTCAACACCATCCGTTTTGGTGTGTGCAGGGGTTTGGCGTTTCTCATTGATGCCGAAAATTTTCTCAACGAAAGCGCCGTAGATGAAGTATCCGCCGATGAGGGCAGCGACACAAGTTAGAAACCACATCATAGCAATTGTCCTTGGTTGGGTAGGGTAATTTTTTAATCTCAGGGTGCATGTTATGCGGCACTTGTGTTAAATGCATTCGCTTAGTAGATGAGTGGTCGAATAGAGTAGCGAGTGGTCGATATACCGATTGAGTGGTTTGTGATGCTCGTGAGTGGCGCGTTTCATCATTAAGTGGTTTTGCGGTTGCGTGAGCGGCGAAATCTGAGTGTTGAGCGGCAGATTCTGAGAATTAGTGATAAGCTTGTTTTGAAAACAATCAGTTAAGGAAGAGTTATGAAAAAAGCGACGTTGGGGTTGGCGCTGGTATTATTGGCTGGGTGTGCTGCAACCACGGAAGATCTCGCCAAATCGGGTGATTGGTATCAGATTGGTTATCAAGATGGCATCGCAGGGCACACTTCTCGTAGTGTAAAAGAGCTGAAAACGTTGGGCACTGCTAACCCTGGTGATTATGACCGTGGCTATTTGGAAGGTGTCGCTGAATATTGCAATCCAGACTTTGCTTATCAAATGGGTCTATCTGGCCAATATTATGAGGGTGTCTGTGAGGGCACTGAGCAAGCGCAAAAATTCCGTATGGAATGGCAACGAGGCTGGAACGAATACAGTAATTAATAAATACAGCAATTAACGCCAAGACTCATTCTGTTTCATAATCAAGACGATAGTTTGGCTTGTTGAACTTCTGACAATTCTATCGGATCGCTTTGGTCTACTTGGCTCATTGAGATTGAGTAATAAGTGATATTGAAATATGAAAAAGTACTTTTTAGTTGCGTTAGTATTACTGCCGCTAACCGCAAGTGCCAGCAATATGCTGAAAGATACGATCAAAGCGAAACGCAAATACGACCATAACAAGCATCAGATTACGAATACGCTCAATAATACCAAGCGGGATATTGAAGATCTCACCAACGGTACTTACGTGCAAAACAAAATGAAACGGGAAGTAAACGAGGCGACAAGCCAGTACACGAATAAAGTGGAACGCGTTAAAAATGCCACTGATCCAGACCAGCTCAAGCGTAAGGTGAATAACGAGTTAAATCGCGAATTTGATGAGTGGTTGTATGACGAGGATTGATGCTTGATGTATCAGCTCCGTCAAAAAGATAAGGTGGCCCATGAGCCACCTTTTACTGTCCAACCTTCTTACATTAGGTCAGTTTGCTTTGTGGCTTTCTACCGCTTTACGCAAGAAGCCGTCTTGATGATGAAGGTGCTGACGTGCGGACTCGATATCAAGATCGGTCAAGATCATTAAGATCGCCAGTTTCACCTCATAATTGGTCTGCTTAAGTACCTCGGTTGCCTCTTCTTTAGTGCACTCCGTCGCCTGCATAACAATGCGAGCAGCACGCGCGACCAATTTGTTGTTGGTCGCTTTCACGTCCACCATCAAGTTTTGGTAGCTCTTACCTAAACGGATCATACTTGCTGTAGTGAGCATGTTGAGCACCAACTTTTGCGCGGTGCCTGATTTTAAGCGAGTGGACCCCGTCAAGGCTTCAGGGCCAACAACGGGACTTATTGCGATATCAGCAATATCTGCGATAGGAGAATCCGGATTGCACGACAACGCAACGGTAGTTGCACCAATCGTATTCGCGTATTCCAAACCGCCAATCACATAAGGTGTACGACCACTGGCTGCTATTCCTACCAGTACATCATTGCTGCTGAAGTCGATATCCTTTAAATCTTGCTCACCAAGTTGAGGTGAATCCTCTGCACCTTCTTTGGCTTTTAGTATCGCTTCTGGGCCACCAGCGATAAGGCCGATCACCATTTTGTCCGATACGCCAAACGTTGGTGGGCATTCCGAGGCATCCAGTATACCTAAACGGCCGCTCGTGCCTGCACCCATATAAATTAAGCGTCCACCCACTTTAAAGGCGTCGGTGATCTTATCGACCGCTTGAGCAATTTCAGGCAGCACTTTTTCAACGGCAAGCGGAACGAGTTTGTCCTGTTGGTTGATGCGCTGAACAATATCGAGAGAAGGCAGCAAGTCGATGTCCATGGTATCTGGATTTCGCCCTTCAGAGACCAAATGGGATAAAGCTGCGATAAGTGCATCGTTCGTCATAATGAATTAAGCCTTTTTGTTTAGGGTCTATTGCCCTTAATTTTTTGAATAGAGCACACCAAGTGAAGCGAGGCGACTTGCCCCTGTGACTTCCGGTAAATTGCTAGGGAGGCCATGAATATGGCGCTGCGCAAGCCAAGCAAACGCCATTGCTTCCATGTAGTCGCCATCAACGCCTTTATCGGTAGTGGTTGTCACATGCCATTGGGGGAGAAGTTCCGCTAAACGTTGCATCAAAAGTGGGTTGCGTGCACCGCCGCCGCAAACCAACAGCTGAGGAGTCTCGCCATACGTGAACTTTGTTACGTCATGCGCAATAGTGATCGCGGTGTATTCGCACAAGGTGCGTTGGACGTCTTCGACGGATACATCGTAATTGGCTAACTGGTGATGTAGCCAATCCATGTTGAACAGTTCACGTCCGGTACTCTTCGGGGCTGACATTGCGAGATAAGGCTCTTTAAGTAAATGAGCCAGCAATGCTTCGTTGACGCTGCCTCGCAGGGCAAGTTGCGCGTCTTTGTCGAAACCGTGACCCGTATGTCGCTCACACCATGCGTCCATCAACATATTGCCCGGCCCTGTATCGTAGCCGTGCACGGGTTGCTGCGGATGCAAAACCGAAATGTTGGCAATGCCGCCGATGTTTAGCACGACCGTTGTGGAATCTTGCATGGCAAAGATGCTTTTGTGAAAAGCGGGAACCAGTGGAGCACCTTGTCCACCCAGCGCCATGTCTTTACGACGAAAATCCGCTACCGTATCAATGTCTGTTTTGACCGCGATAATGTTGGCATCGCCCAATTGAGTGGTAAACGGCAAGTCTCCGGTAGGCTGATGGAACACTGTCTGACCGTGATTACCAATCGCACGAATTTGTTCTGCGACGTAACCAGACTTATTGAGTAGCTGCAGCACGGCATCTGCAAATAGGTGGCCGAGCTGGTGGTCAAGTTCACCGATGGCTTTTAAGTTTGTCGCTTGACCGGTACACACCGATAACAGCATTTCTTTCATCGCCGCTGGCATTGGATAGTCGTCGTGCGCAATTAAGCGAACGTGATTATCTGTAATCTCAACCAGAGCGGTATCAACGCCGTCCATACTGGTTCCAGACATCACACCAATGTACAGTTCGTTAAATTTCATAGCCGATCTCGTCAATTCTTCATTCACTTATTGTAAAGCAAATCTGAAGCGAATAACCTCATCGAATACGAGATATTCAGCCGATTTTGAGGAGAAAAAATGGGACCGTTATGGGTTGACGTTGCGGGTTATGAACTGACCGCAGAAGACAAAGAAATTCTGGAACATCCTACGGTTGGTGGCTTGATCCTATTTACTCGTAACTATCATGATAGTGAACAGCTTCAAGCACTTACTCAATCTATTCGCAAAGCTGTGAAACGCCCATTCCTGATTGGTGTGGATCAAGAGGGCGGGCGAGTACAACGCTTTCGTGAAGGTTTCTCGTTAATCCCTGCCGCCGACGAATACGCCAAACATCACAATGGCGAAGAGCTAGCACGTATGGGCGGTTGGCTAATGGCAGCCGAGTTGATTGCTCACGACATCGATTTAAGCTTTGCACCCGTGCTCGACAAAGGTCATCAATGCAAAGCGATCGGTAACCGTTCATTTGGTGAAGATGCCGATACCATCCTTCGTTATAGCACCGCTTATATGCAGGGTATGAAGAGCGTAGGAATGGCGACGACCGGAAAACACTTCCCAGGTCATGGTGGTGTGATTGCTGACTCACATTTAGAAACGCCATACGACGAGCGCAGCGACATTTTTGAACAAGACATGGCTATCTTCAAAGCGCAAATTGATGCCGGTATTTTAGATGCCATGATGCCTGCTCATGTGATTTTCCCGAACTACGATTCTCAGCCCGCAAGTGGTTCTGAATACTGGTTGAAACACGTTTTACGTCAACAGCTTGGTTTTAAAGGCTTAATTTTCTCCGATGATTTGACGATGGAAGGCGCAGCGATCATGGGCAGCCCAGCCGAGCGTGGGGCTCAAGCCATGAAAGCCGGTTGCGATATGCTATTGATGTGTAATAAGCGTGAAGCACAAGTTGAAGTGTTGGATAACTTGCCTGTTTCAACCGTGCCATTGGCGGATGCACTACTCAAAAAACAGTCGTTTTCTTTAAGCGATCTCAAATTGTCTCATGAGTGGAAAGCGGCGAGTGAAGCGATGAAACGCTTGACCAGCTAAACCTCTTGTAAACTGTTAAAAACACCAATTAGAAGCCAAAGCTCATTAGACTTTGGCTTTTTCTTTGAGTGTAAATTTGTGTTTACATTAAATGTTTTTTATTGTGTACGCTTGTTTTTCTTTTTTAGCCTGTTATCTTGTCGTTAAAGCTTAGTTGTCTCGCCAAGGATTTGGTTGGGTGTAAAAATAAATATACAGGTTTGAATTATGCAAAAAAGTGAATTGAGCAATATAAACATCAGCGATGAACAGGTTCTTATTACGCCAGATGAGCTAAAAGTGAAGCTTCCTCTTAGTGAAAAGGCGCGCCGTTTTATTCAAGAATCTCGCCAAACCATCGCCAACATCATTCACAAAAAAGACCATCGCCTACTTGTCGTATGTGGACCATGCTCTATCCATGACATCGAAGCAGCAAAGGATTACGCGAAGCGTCTAAAAGCTCTTTCTGAACAACTAAGCGACCAACTGTATATTGTAATGCGTGTTTACTTTGAGAAGCCGCGCACCACGGTCGGCTGGAAAGGCCTGATCAATGACCCACACCTAGACGGCAGCTTCGACATTGAACACGGTCTGCATGTAGGACGTGAACTGCTGGTGGAGCTGGCGGAAATGGAAATCCCACTTGCAACCGAAGCACTTGACCCAATTAGCCCACAATACTTAGCCGATACTTTTAGTTGGGCAGCGATCGGCGCACGCACAACAGAATCACAAACACACCGTGAGATGGCTAGTGGTCTTTCGATGCCGATTGGCTTTAAGAACGGCACAGATGGCAGTTTGGCAACCGCAATCAATGCGATGCAGGCAGCCTCTTCTAGCCACCGCTTTATGGGTATCAACCGTGAAGGTCAAGTTGCGTTGCTCACAACCCAAGGTAACCCGAATGGCCACGTGATCCTACGTGGTGGTAAACAGACGAACTACGACTCAGTATCCGTTACGGAATGTGAACAGGAAATGGCGAAATCAGGTCTTGAAGCGTCATTGATGGTGGATTGCAGCCATGCAAACTCACGCAAAGATTACCGTCGTCAGCCATTGGTCGCAGAAGATGTGATTCACCAAATCCGTGAAGGGAACAAGTCGATCATCGGTTTGATGATCGAGAGCCACATCAATGAAGGTAATCAATCTTCTGATCTGGCGTTGGATGAGATGAAATACGGCGTATCTATCACTGACGCTTGTATTAATTGGGAGTCAACTGAGGCACTATTACGTCATGCACACGAAGAGCTGGTGCCTTTCTTAGAAAACCGCCTTAAAGGCTAAAACGGAACTTATTTAAGGAACATCAATGGCAGTTGAACTTAACGCATTGCGCGATCAGATTGATGCAGTCGACAAACAAATGCTTGAGCTTTTGGCTCAGCGTTTAGCGCTGGTAGAAAAAGTTGGGGAAGTAAAAAGCGAACACGGTTTGCCTATTTATGCCCCTGATCGTGAAGCTGCGATGCTGGCGTCTCGCCGAGCAGAAGCTGAGAAAATGGGTGTCCCACCTCAGCTTATCGAAGACATTCTTCGTCGTACCATGCGTGAGTCTTATGCCAGCGAGAAAGATTCCGGTTTTAAGTGTTTGAACCCAGAATTACGCTCAGTGGTCATTATTGGTGGTAATGGCCAGTTAGGCGGTCTGTTTGGCCGCATGTTCAAGCTATCAGGTTACCAAGTGAAAGTTTTGGGTAGCAAAGATTGGGATCGTGCGGATGAGATTCTCAAAGACGCAGGCTTAGTGGTTGTCACCGTACCGATTCACCTGACGGAAGGGGTGATTGAAAAACTGGGCAACTTGCCTCAAGACTGCATTCTGTGTGACCTGACGTCTATCAAGTCAAAGCCGCTGCAAGCGATGTTGAATGTGCACGCTGGGCCTGTGGTTGGTTTACATCCAATGTTTGGCCCTGATGTTCCTAGTCTTGCCAAGCAGGTGATTGTGTACTGTGATGGGCGTGGTAACGAGCAATACCAATGGTTGTTGCAACAGTTTGGTATTTGGGGCGCGAGCTTGTGTCAGATTGATGCGCAAGAGCACGATCATGGCATGACGTTAATCCAAGCGCTGCGCCACTTCACGTCATTTGCTTACGGAATGCACCTTAGCAAAGAGAACCCGAATATTGAGCAACTGTTGAAACTGAGCTCGCCAATTTACCGTCTTGAATTAGCAATGGTGGGGCGTCTGTTTGGTCAGGATCCAAATCTCTACGGTGACATCATTCTCGCATCGCAAGAGAACATCGATATGATCAAGCGTTTCCATCAACGCTTTGGGGAAGCGCTTGCGATTTTAGACAGCAAAGACAAGGCCAAATTTGTAGAAAGTTTTGAGCAGGTGAGTGATTGGTTTGGCCAATACTCTCAGCAATTTATGAACGAGAGCCAAAACTTACTGAAACAGGCGAATGACAATATCCATCGTGGATAATGTTATCCTCTTAAAAGAAAAGAGCAGCTCTAGGCTGCTCTTTCTATTTCAAGCGAATGACATCAGTTAATAATCGTTTCGTTGTTGTCTTCACTGGAAACAGTATTAATCGTTGTGTCGCGGTAGGGTGAGTTAGTTAAGTTGATTTGTAGACGCACTACATTATCAATCAACTGAACTAATGGACCCCATTTCACCATCTTCTCTTTCTCAAACACGTAGTTGAAGTTTTCTGGCGTCCACTCCATTAGTGATTGAGGGTTAAGTGTGCGACCAAGAAATCTCACTTCATAGTGCAAATGTGGGCCGGTTGAATTTCCTGAGTTACCACATTGCGCAATGACATCACCTTTACTAACAAACTGGCCGCTTTTGACATTGAACTTGTTCAAGTGAGCGAAAGAGCTAGAGAAACCAAAAGAGTGACGAAGGGTGAGGTAGTTACCATAACCTTTGTTTCCTGGACGTACGGTTTCAACCACACCGTCTGCAGGAGCGAGGATTTCTTCACCGCGCTTACAGGTCAAATCGATACCGGTATGCACGTGTCTTCTGCCTGAGATAGGATTGATCCGACTGCCGTAAGAAGAAGAGATTCGTTGATACGTCACTGGGCTATCATTCGGAATCAAACGGAACATGGTCGCACGAACCGCAGAATCTATAGCTGCCGCATCAATTCGCTCTTCTAAGGCGAGGTTGTTCTCATCGATAGACAGCTCTTCATCAGCAAGGCCGAGTACCGATTCCACATCAAATACGCGCTTTCCAAGCAGTTGAATCTGGTTGTTCTTGTCCGTCAAAGCTTGAGAGAGTGAGTGGTTGGTATCCAATTGCTCTTCATAGAGCGCTGTGATTTCCGCTTTCTCGCTTTCTAGTTTGGTAATGGTTTGCGCCAGCGTTGTCTGATTATGAATCTGTTGCTGGTTCAAATACCAAGCCCCGCCGACAACGGCAGGTAAAGCGATGATCGAAGTTACTATGGTCAGGACCGAACCGCGGCCCAAATAAAATTGCTGATCACCGTTTTTAGTGGGGATCTGCATGATGATTTTTTTAGACATAATTATTGTTACTTAAATAGGCGTTGATTTATTTTTCCCCTAAATCGGAAAGATGGTCTAACTCTCGATTCAGAAGTTCGTTATTGCCTACATTCAATTCGATAAATCGTTTTAATTGGCTAATGCTTTCAATGCCGATGTTGGTGATCTTGAGCCGTATTTGGTCTTGAGTGACGTCTACGATTTGTGCCGTTAACGTAATCTCTTGTTCAGACTGGTGGAACGAGAAACCGACATCAACCAAAAGTGCAGGATTCAATGTATCTAAGCCTTCGGCTTGTAAGAGCAAACCATGTAAGGAAAGATCTTGAATCGTAGCGTTAAGTCTCAAATCACGTTGTTCTAACTGAGCTGGAGCTTGGTAGATGATGCGTGAAAAGCGTCTTTTCTCCGTCATGTTGCGCTCTCTAAGGCATTTAAACAGATTGAATAGTATATCAAGAAGAACAAAAAGTGTTCGAATGTTGTTTAAAAACTGTCGAGAACGCTACAGAGTTACGTAAGTACACGGTCATGTTTTTCACTGACCCAATGACTCTCAAATCATCAAATACCTTAATAACGCCAATCAAAATGGCCCAGAAAGGCGCTTTTAACTGGCTGGGGTATACGACAAAGGCCGCTATGATAGCGGCCTTTGTATAAATTACCAACAGACTTTCCAGAAAGCGTAAGTTTCGGTGTCAGTCTGTCGTAATCATTATTTCGCAATACGTTTGTATTTGATACGGTGCGGCTCTGCAGCTTCAGGGCCCAACGTTTTCTTCAACCAATCCATGTACTCAGTGTAGTTACCTTCGTAGAAGTTAACTTGGCCTTCGTCACGGTAGTCGATGATGTGCGTTGCAATACGGTCTAGGAACCAACGGTCGTGCGAGATAACCATTGCACAGCCCGGGAACTCTAGTAGTGCTTCTTCTAAAGCACGTAGCGTTTCAACGTCAAGGTCGTTGGTTGGTTCGTCGAGTAGTAGTACGTTACCGCCCGCTTTAAGCAGTTTTGCTAGGTGTACACGGTTACGTTCACCGCCAGATAGCTCGCCAATCACTTTCTGTTGGTCTGAGCCTTTGAAGTTGAAACGTGAACAGTACGCACGCGCAGGGATTTCAAAGTTGTTGATCTTGATGATGTCAGCGCCTTCAGAAATCTCTTGGAATACCGTGTTCTTATCGTTCATTGAATCACGGAACTGCTCAACAGATGCGAGTTTCACTGTGTCACCCATCTCAATGGTACCTGAGTCAGGTTGTTCAGTGCCGCTTAGCATCTTGAATAGCGTTGATTTACCCGCGCCGTTGGCACCGATGATACCCACGATCGCACCTTTAGGCATGTTGAACGATAGGTCATCAATCAGAACGCGACCGTCAAACGACTTAGTCAGGTTCTTCACTTCAATCACTTTGTCACCTAGACGCTCACCTGGTGGGATGAACAGCTCGTTGGTTTCGTTACGTTTTTGGTGCTCAGTGTTTTGTAGCTCTTCAAAGCGCGCCATACGTGCTTTAGATTTTGCTTGGCGACCTTTAGGGTTTTTACGTACCCATTCAAGTTCTTTCTCGATGGTCTTTTGGCGAGCGCTTTCTTGTGATGCTTCTTGTTGTAGACGTGCATCTTTCTGCTCTAGCCAAGAGGTGTAGTTACCTTCCCATGGAATACCTTCACCACGGTCAAGCTCAAGAATCCAACCTGCTGCGTTGTCTAGGAAGTAACGGTCGTGGGTGATCGCCACAACAGTGCCAGAGTAATCCACTAGGAAGCGTTCTAGCCATGCAACCGACTCTGCATCCAAGTGGTTGGTTGGTTCGTCGAGTAGTAGCATGTCTGGTTTCGATAGAAGCAGACGACAAATTGCTACACGGCGACGTTCACCACCAGATAGGTGAGCGATTTTTTGGTCCCATTCAGGTAGACGAAGTGCATCTGCCGCACGCTCTAGCGTGTTTTCTAGGTTGTGGCCGTCTTTTGCTTGGATCAAAGCTTCTAGTTCACCTTGCTCTTTCGCTAGGGCATCAAAGTCTGCATCTGGTTCTGCGTATGCAGCGTACACAGCATCAAGACGTTTCAGTGCGTCAGCAACGTCAGCAACTGCTTCTTCAACGACTTCACGAACGGTTTTCGATTCATCGAGTACTGGTTCTTGCGGTAGGTAGCCAACGTTTAGGCCCGGTTGTGGACGTGCTTCACCGTCGATATCCGTGTCGATACCAGCCATGATACGTAGCAGGGTAGATTTACCTGCACCGTTCAGACCTAAAACACCGATTTTCGCACCAGGGAAGAAGCTCAGAGAGATGTCTTTAAGAATTTGACGCTTAGGTGGCACAATTTTGCTCACCCGCGACATGGTATATACGTATTCAGCCATTGCCGATCGTTCCTAAATTAACAGTCATTCAAACCCACTATTTTATACCAACTCCCTTTGTTTTGTTACCGGATTGCAAGAATTTCCCTATGGATGAGATTTCTTATTTTCAGCTGACCGGAAACTTACACGGTTAGGGTATACACTTTTGTTATTCGCTTTGATTTTAGGAGCGTCTGCATTGCTTATTGGGAACATCATGCCTCTATTGTCTTAAAAGTTTCACGAGTACAAATTTTAATACACCAAGTTGTTTTACAGTGATAGCCGCATTCCAAACGAATGAATGCATGGATTCAAAGCGCCTTCAAAACACTGAACTCTAAGAAAACTAGGCTTTGGGGCAGTAAATGTCTGGGGAAAATGACACAAATGAGATTCAACGTATCTGAATTGGCTAAAAACGTGTGTTATGCCGCTGCGTTATGTGCAGTGAGCATGACGGCAAACGCGTCGCTCAGCTTAGAAAAGCAGCGCGAAGTATATGAACAAGCTCAAGATTTATTAGATAAGAATGACATTGACGGATACTTATCTATTCGTCCAAAAATTGCTGAGTATCCACTGACTCCTTATGTGGATTACCGAACGTTCATCAGGCAGCTATCCATGAAATCACCACAACAAGTGGATGCTTTCATTAATGAGCATGAGGCGTTCCCGTTCTCACGTCGCATTCGTGCGCCTTATCTCGATAACTTGTACAAACAGAAAGATTGGAAAACCATCACTGAGTTTCAAAAAGTCATTCCAAGTGGTGAGCGTTATCAGTGTATTTTTTACGTTGCTCAGTTAAAACAAGGCAAACAAGTTGCTGCGTTTAAAGGCGCAGAAGATATGTGGCTAAGCGGTTCTAGCATCGCGAGTGAGTGTGACCCGTTATTTAATGCTTGGGATAAAGCGGGTGGACGTACAGACGATTTGATTCTGCAACGCATGTTGTTGGCGTTTGATGCTCGTAACGGTAGTTTGATGGCTTATTTGCAAAAGCTGCCAAGCTCTGCAAAAGCGAAACAACAAGCGCAAGAAATGAAAGCGTTGTTTGATAAACCTGCGACGGTGGCTGAGTTTGCTAAGAAAAAGCCAGCCAATGACTTTTATCGTGCTCAGAGTGAATATGCGTTAGAAAAGCTAGCTCGCATGGATGTCAATCAAGCTCAAAAAGCGTATGCGCAAGTCGTGAAAGGACAAAAATTCTCAGCAGAAAAAGCCCAAGCACTTGCGGACTACATTGCGATTCGTCTGATTCGTACTGAATCCGATTCACTAGCCAAATGGCGAGATGATAAGACGAAAACCAGTAAAAATGTCGCTTTGATCGAAAATCGTATCCGTCTAGCAATTCAAAATGCAGATTGGAAAGGTGTTCAACAATGGATTGCTGTACTCAACAAAGATGAGCAAGCCTCGCTTCGCTGGCAATATTGGTTAGGTCGAAGTGAGATTGCGCTGGGTGATGATATTGCAGGCAAACAGCGATTGGCGACCTTAGTTGGTCAGCGCAATTTCTACAGCGTAGCTGCGGCGAATGCGATTGGTCAGTCAATCAAATATCCATCTCATCGTATTAAGCTCGATACTAAGGTTATTCACCCGTATCAAAACTCTCTCACTCGTATTGAAGAGTTGATTGCGACAGATAAAATTGCGGCAGCGAAAAGTGAGTGGGCGCATTTGCTGAGTCGCGTAGGTAAAGATGAAAAGGCGATGTTGGCGGCGTATGCCTCATCCAAGAATTGGCATCACCTAACCGTCACAGCCAGTATCCAAGCGCAAATGTGGGACAACATTGAACTGCGATTCCCAATTGCGCACCGCTGGTGGTTCAACTTTTATGCGAAGAAGCATGACATCGACCCGATTACGATGATGTCGTTAGCCAGACAAGAAAGTGCATTGGATTCAGAGGCGCGTTCTCCGGTAGGGGCTCGCGGTATCATGCAAATCATGCCAGCGACTGCGAAGTACACGGCACGTAAATACAAGCTGACTTATCAAGGTAGCGATGATTTATACAACGTCGGCAAAAACATCGAGATTGGCAGCCATTATCTGCAAGGTTTGCTAGAGGATTACGATAATAATCGTATTTTTGCGCTCGCCGCTTATAATGCTGGCCCTAACCGAGTAAAAACGTGGCGAGAGCGAACCCAAGGCAAAGTGGACGCATACGCCTTTATTGAGGCGATTCCATTTAACGAAACTCGTGGGTATGTGCAAAACATTTTGATGTTTGAAACCTACTATCGTGATCTTTTGGGTATCGACGGCGCGTTCTTGAATCAACACGAGATCAATACCAAGTATTGAGTGAGGTAACTTGATGTCACACGAACCCGAGTACAGAGACTGGCAACAGATTGTCGAGCTAATCCGATCCAGCGTGGATAGCCAGCAACATGAGATGTTGTTAACCATGCTGATGACACCTGATGAGAGGGAATCATTAACTGCACGCGTTAACATTCTTAATGAGCTTCTCAAAGGGGAATTATCTCAACGTCAGATCAGTCAGATGCTTGGTGTTGGCATTGCCACGATCACTCGTGGCTCAAATGAGTTGAAGTCGAAATCCGAGGCGGAAAAAGACAAGCTGAAACTCTTACTAGAGCAAGTGGCTCAAGTCGCGAAGTAACAGAAAAGGGCGGAAATATCCGCCCTTTTTCGTATCTGGTAATTCGAATTAAAGATTGGCAGGGAAGTGGTCTGGATTCGTAAATGGAATCAGCGCCAGAATTAACGCTTGATGATACACTGAGCTACGAGTTAATTGGTTTTGGGTCAGCAAGCTGATTGCGCCGCCCTTCTGTTTGACGTTTTCGGTGCCAAACACTTTGTCCATCACATCACCAAGTTCATTAGCATCTGCAAGTTGAGCTAATACTTCTGGCGGCAACATCAAACTGGCTGAGCGAGATTCTCCACGATGGGTATCTGATTCAATCACCATCCACGCAAACGTCACATTGCCTTCAATTCCAGCTTCTAAGCCAACATAAAAGTCTGCGGTTGGCATTTCCACTTTGGCATTTTTAACTCGATTGAGTGCGCCGCGATGGGTCTCTTCGTTAGTCATCGGCTGATCGGCGACTTCACTCGGAACGCTGATGCCGACAAACTCAAAAGCTTGTTGAGGGAATGCGCTTTGAAATGCACTCTTTACCGCATTGATTTTTGCAGGGTTTAGAGAGGCGATAACGACTTTTTGGGTTGCCATGATCTTTTTACTCATCGATGTCTATTAGCTCAATTTTACTTGCGTTGGTTTGATGTTTTCGCTTGGATAACAACCCAGTACTTTCAAGTGTTTAGTGATTTTTGTTAGCTCTTGCAATGCTTGCTGCATTTCGGTTGAGCCTAGGTGCGCTTCTAGATCAACGTAGAACATTTCTTCCCACGGATTACCCATGATTGGACGCGATTCTAACTTAGTCATATTGATGCCGTAGCGTTGCAGTACCAGTAGAGTTTCAACCAATGAGCCCGCTTCCTGGGAGGTCGACATAATCAACGTCGTTTTGGCTGGAATTTGTGTTGAGACTTCAACTGGTTTACGCGCGACGACAATAAAGCGTGTGTGGTTTTCGGTTTGGTTTGCGATGTTGCCTTGGATCGCTTGCAGGCCGTACAACTTACCACTTGAAGCATTACCAATTGCGGCCACATCATCACGATTCATCTCTTGGACTTTTTGCATCGCGTCTGCTGTGCTTGCGCAAGACTCAAGTTTCACGCCTTTCATACGGCTTAAGAATTCGCTGCACTGTTGGTGCGGTTGCGGATGCGAGTACAGTGTTTTGATGTCTTCGAGTCGAATGTCTTTCGTTGCAACTAAGCAGTGCTCGATAGGTTGAGTCAGCTCACCAACAATATACAGCGTGGTGTGTTGCAGTAGGTCATATACTTCATTGATCGAGCCCGAGCTGGTGTTTTCGATGGGCAGCACACCGTAATCAGCATGGCCTGATTCCACCGTTCGAGTCACTTCTTTGAAATGCTCACAATTTAGCTCGATAAGCTCGGTATTTTTACGACTGAAATATTCGCGGCTTGCCAAGTGCGAGTAAGAACCTTTGGCTCCCAAGAAAGCGACGCGTGCAAGTGGCTTGCGGCTTTGTTGTGGGTTCACAAGGTTTTGCAGATAACCTTGTTGAAGTAAGACCGAATCTTCAATGATGGTGTGGAAAAGTTTGGTGATGTACTGAGCGTCGAGTTCGTATTTGTCTCGGCCGTTGGAAATCAGCTTAACCAACAGTTGTTGTTCTCGAACGGCATCACGAACTGGTTTTGAGGTTTGTACTTTGCTTTTGGCTACTTCAATGCTGAGTTTACGGCGTTCAGACAGCAAGCTAAGGAGCTGGTCATCGAGCTCATTCAAGCGTAAACGAATTTCTTCAAGGGAAATAGGTTGGTCAGTCATCAATTCTTTCCTTATAAAAAAAGCCTCCCGAGTGGGGAGGCTTTCTGTTTGTTTTTGACTTTTCTTTCACAAACGAGTTAGCCCCTCCAACTATGGAAGGAAAAAGAAGTCAAAAATAAACAGTGAGGTTAAGTGCATAAATAGTGCTTAATTTATGAGTGTTTAAACACAATAAGCAAGCAGGCGGGGAGCGTCAAGCAAAAAAATAGCGCCTTTCGGCGCTACTTCCTCAATCTGGTCGGTTTACTCTTCTTCTTCCACTAGCTCAGGCTTATTGGCACGACGAGCTTCAGGTTTGTGGGTCAGCTTATTCAGTTGTCGTTCTAGTTTTTGCTCCACTTCATTGATAGCTGCGTAAAGATCTTCGTGAGTTGCTGAGGCGACAAGTTGGCCTTTAGGAACTTTAATTACCGCTTCGAATTTCTTCTGTTTATTCGGTTCCTCACTGAAAGTTGCTTGGCATCCAATAATGTCGACTTGCCATTTCTCCAGTTTTTTAAACTTGCTCTCAATATGAGCACGGATTGCAGAGGTGATTTCGATGTTTTTGCCAGTGATATTCATTGTCATAAGTGTTTTTCCTCTGTTGCATCCCTCATGGGTTGAGTTCAGATTACCGCTTTAAGGATAAAAGAATGTGATTTAGATCACTTTTTAAATTGTGTTTTTGATGATGAAAAATGAATGTGATCTCACTCAAGATCTGTTGAGATTTATCGCAAAATTGCTTGTTATCGGTTAGCAAATCATTAGATTGGATAGAGTACTCAGCTGAAAACTCCTTCGTTTTTAGGGACGTTGTTCAGCCTGTTTTTTAGAGTGGTTAAATTTTAACTAGAATGAAAATGTGACATTAATCACTCTGCAATTTCAAAGTACACTGAATAATAAAAATGCCGCTTAATTAACAAGCGGCATTTTTATATCTGGCGTTTGAGTGATTTTCCTTATTGGTGTCATAAAGACTGGGTCATCAGGAATCAGCAGCACATTTTCTAGTGTTTTGGCGAGGTCTAAACTCTCTAGTTGCTTATAGATGACGTAGTAACGGTTCACGCTGGTCACATAACTGACCGTTGAGCTGAGGCTTTTTCGCATGACCACTTCGACATTATTAAACCAAACGTTAGGGTCGTAGCCTTGCTGTGCGGCTCGCTTGCGCATTTTCTCGACATTACCTGGGCCTGCATTGTAAGCCGCCAAGGTAAAGTAAATTTTGTTCTCAGCCGTAATGGCCTTATCGCCAAAGTACTGCCGACGTAAAAACGCTAAGTATTTCGCTCCTGCGTGGATGTTGTTTTCGAGTTGTCGAACATTTTTGATGTTGATGTTTGGATCGCGCGCTGTGCTCGGTAAGACTTGCATTATGCCCACAGCGCCTCTTGTGCCGACTAAGTTGTTATTAAATCCGGACTCTTTATACGCAACCGCCGCAATCAGCAAATAATCCAAGTCATATTTCTCCCCGTAGCGCGAAAACAGCGCCGACAGTTTTTCTAGCTGGGCAATTTTCTTAGGGTTAAGTGCCTTATTGAGCCAATTGGTATTGTCGATGTATTTGCTATATATGACGTTTCCAAGGAGTGTGCCTGAGCGAGATTTTTGGATGAATTTGTTCACCACTGCTTTGAGTTGAGGACTGTTTTGTCGCATGACCCAAGCGATGTTGCCGTTTTTGCGAAGAGGGACTTTCTTATGCGCTTTGATGTCATCCATCGCATTGAGCCAAAGTTTGGCTTTGTGGCTATCTAAAACGATGGCTTTGATATAGCCATTGTTGAGCATGCCGACGAGTTCGTAATCTTGTAGAGTCTCCTCGATGAAGTGCACGATAATTGGCGGTAAGCCTTTCTTGTTCAGTGTTTTGTTGACGGCTTGAATACTTTCAAAGTAGCTGGAACTGGCACGTACCCAAATCTCCTTACCGCTCAACTGCTCAAGTTTAGTGATGGTTGGAGTATTTTTGTTGGTGATCACCCACTCTTCGATGCCGGATAAGATTGGGGTACTGAAGTCGACTTTTTGTTTGCGGGCCTCTGTGATCGTCAAGTTTGCCACCACTAAATCACCAGAGCCGTTTTCGAGAGAAGGGAGCAATTGGTCTCGCGCTAGAGGGATGATTTGTACGTTCAGTTTGGGTTTTATTTTGCGTAAATCTTTTTCAAAGTGAGCCAGCAGCTCTGCGCCAATCCCTTTTGGTGTTCCTCCTTCGATATAGTAGAAGCCTAAATCGGCAGAGACTAAAACGCGCAATACGTTTTTCTCTTTGATGACATCTAAGTCACCCGTGTACGGAGGCTGTTTTAATGGTGAGATTTCCAAAGCGTAAACGGACGCCGACAACAGAAAGAACAGCATTGCCCAAAACTTAGATATGGTCACGTTCACGTCCAGTTTAATGGTGGAGTAGAACTCTAAGCATAAGTTGTGCTCAAAAAATCATCAAGATTGTTCAAAGAGAAGGAATTGGTGGTAGAAAACAAAACCGCCACAGTTTGAGCTGTGGCGGTAGGCGTTTGAAGGAATTGGTGGTAGAAAACAAAACCGCCACAGTTTGAGCTGTGGCGGTAGGCGTTTATTTGACAGGATTTAGCTTAATGAGCGCTTCTGTTCTTGCAACGGCATCTTCTAGTTGCAGCTGCTTGTAGGCTTCCAGCTGAATTTCTAACGATTTGCGAGCTGCTTCTGTATCAGGGAATGATTTTTGAAGCTCTTGGCTACGGTTAATGGCAGCAATCCATGCTTCACGGCGAAGGTAAAAATCAGCGGTAGCTAAATCGTAATTCGCCAAGCGGTTTTTTAAGGCCACCATGCGTTTTTGTGCATCTTCCGCATATGGGCTGTTTGGATAACGTTGAAGCAGCTTCTTAAAGTCATCAAATGCTTTTTTCACGGGCTCTGGGTCGCGGTCGCTACGATCGATGTTAAACAGGTCGTGCATAAAGTTACGATCTTGAGCCATGTGGCTCAGGCCACGCATGTAAAGTACCCAGTCCATTTTTTCATGAGTCGGGTTTAGGCGCATAAAGCGAGAGATGGTTGCTAAGCCTAACGCTAGGTCGTCGTTTTTGTAGTATGCGTAAATAAGGTCAAGTTGCACCTGTTCAGAGTAGGCACCAAATGGGTAACGTGAGTCTAACGCTTCCAGTTTCTCAATCGCAGAAAGCCAGTTGCCACTTTGAAGTGAGACTTGTGCGTCTGCATACAGTTCCGAAGGTGGCACATCAGGAACGATTTCTTCTTTGCTTGCACATCCAAACAGAAGAGATACCGCTAAAAGGCCTGTTAAAGTCTGACGTTTCATATCAGGAGTCTGTTCCTTGAATCTAAATATTTCTTAAGCTGCCGTTACTTTCTTTCCAGTAACAGATACAATGACGTAATAGTCTATTTTTCCACAGTCGTGAGCATTAGTCTCACAGTTTTTAAAAAAGTTCGATATGGCTCAGCAGATTGTATTAACAAATACCGTAAAAGATAGCCAGTTAGGTCAACGTTTAGACCAAGCTATCGCCGAATTGTTCGCTGACTTCTCTCGTTCGCGCCTGAAAGAATGGTTGCTGGACGGGAAAGTTCAAGTGAATGGTGAAGTTGTCACTAAACCTCGCACCAAAGTTATGGGTGGCGAGGAAATTACTTTGCAAGCCGAGCTGGAAGATGAAGAACGCTGGGAAGCGCAAGACATCCCACTAGATATCGTCTACGAAGATGATGACATCATCGTAATCAATAAGCCTCGTGACTTCGTCGTTCACCCTGGTGCTGGTACACCAGATGGTACCGTGCTGAATGCATTGCTACATCATTACCCAGACATCGCAGAAGTACCGCGAGCGGGCATCGTGCATCGTCTTGATAAAGACACCACAGGTCTGATGGTTGTGGCGAAAACCGTTCCAGCGCAAACTCGTTTGGTTCGTGCCCTGCAAAAACGCAACATCACGCGTGAGTACGAAGCGATTGCAATCGGTCGTATGACAGCGGGTGGTAAAGTGGATCAACCAATTGGTCGCCACTCGACTAAACGCACACTCATGGCTGTAGCTCCTTTGGGTAAACCTGCGGTAACGCACTACCGTGTAGCAGAACACTTCCGTGAGCACACGCGTATCCGTCTGCGTTTGGAAACGGGTCGTACTCACCAAATCCGTGTTCATATGTCTTACCTACAGCATCCTCTGTTAGGTGATACTGCCTACGGTGGTCGTGCTCGTATTCCTACTGGTGCATCGCAGGAACTGACGGACATGATTCGTGGTTTCGATCGTCAGGCGCTACACGCCGTAATGCTTCGTTTTGAACACCCGATAACTGGTGAAGAACTGGAATTCCATGCTCCAGTGCCAGACGATATGGTGGCTATGACAGAAGCGCTGCGTAAAGACACTGAAGAATACGGTCTACCGGACGAGTTTTAAGATGAAGGCAATCATTCCTAACTGGTCTGCACCTAAAAATGTCAAAGCCTTTGCTTCTACGCGAGTTGGTGGCTTTTCGACAGGCTCTTATCAAGGGTTAAATCTCGGTGCACACGTTGGGGATGATGCTTCTATCGTAGCGAAGAATCGTCATTGGTTGGCGCAGCAAGCGAATATGCCAAGTGCGCCAATTTGGTTAAACCAAACTCATTCTACTGTCGTTGCCCATGCGAATGCTCCTACGTCAATAGTGCTTGATGCTGATGGCGTCTTCACATCGGCGAGTAATGTTGTGTGTTCTGCCATGACCGCTGATTGTTTGCCTATACTGCTGACGAATACTCAAGGTACTCAAGTAGCAGCTGTTCATGCTGGTTGGCGTGGTTTGGCAAATGGTATCGTTGAAAATGCTCTCGCATTATTTTCGGGTGATGTGATGGCATGGTTAGGGCCTGCTATTGGTCCACAGGCGTTTGAAGTGGGCGAAGATGTTCTACAAGCGTTTGTCGATTTTGACTCAAAAGCTCAGCGCGCATTTACCCCTCGTAATGTGGAAGGTAAATGGCTTGCCAACATGTCGCAATTAGCGACGCAGCGTCTCAACAGGGCTGGCGTCTCGCAAGTTTTCGATTCCGGTTTGTGTACTTACCAAGATAAAGAGTCCTTTTATTCTTACCGCCGAGATGGTGTGACAGGGAGACAAGCTACGTTTATCTGGATTGAAGAGTAAGCCCCATAAAGCTCAAAAGAGCTGAGATGCATAGTTCTATTTTTGCAAAGCTATCTTTATTTATTCACTCCCTTGAAATTCCCCCACTGAGTATCCATCTTTCTACTGTCAAAAGAATTCTCTTTAATCGAGGTTAGGAAGGTCGATATGCGTCTTGATAGATTTACCAGTAAGTTTCAAATCGCTATCTCTGATGCTCAATCACTAGCGTTAGGGCGCGATCATCAGTACATCGAGCCAGTTCACTTAATGGTGGCTTTGCTTGATCAAAATGGCAGTCCAATTCGTCCATTGCTGACAATGCTGGACGTGGATGTAACTCATCTCCGCTCAAAGCTGGGCGAAATGCTTGATCGATTACCAAAGGTGAGTGGCATCGGTGGTGATGTGCAGCTTTCTAGCTCGATGGGGACTTTGTTCAATCTGTGTGACAAAGTGGCTCAAAAGCGTCAAGACTCCTACATCTCGTCCGAAGTCTTCTTGCTTGCGGCATTAGAAGATCGTGGTCCTTTAGGGCAACTACTTAAAGAAGTAGGGCTGACCGAGCAAAAAGTGAGTCAAGCGATTGAAAAGATCAGAGGTGGTCAAAAGGTCAATGATCCAAATGCTGAAGAGCTACGTCAGGCTCTTGAAAAATTCACCATCGATTTAACTGAGCGAGCTGAGCAGGGCAAATTGGATCCTGTAATTGGTCGAGATGATGAAATTCGTCGCACGATTCAAGTATTGCAACGTCGCACTAAAAACAACCCAGTGATCATCGGTGAGCCTGGTGTGGGTAAAACCGCAATTGTGGAAGGCTTGGCGCAGCGAATCGTTAATAACGAAGTGCCTGAAGGTCTACGCGGTCGCCGTGTTCTATCACTGGATATGGGCGCACTTGTTGCTGGCGCGAAATACCGTGGTGAATTTGAAGAGCGTTTAAAATCAGTATTGAATGAACTTGCTAAAGAAGAAGGCAACGTCATCCTCTTCATTGATGAACTACACACTATGGTCGGCGCTGGTAAAGGTGAAGGCTCAATGGATGCGGGCAACATGCTCAAACCAGCATTGGCTCGCGGCGAACTTCACTGTGTTGGTGCAACAACATTGGATGAGTACCGTCAATACATCGAAAAGGATGCTGCATTAGAACGTCGTTTCCAAAAAGTGCTGGTGGATGAGCCGACAGTAGAAGATACGGTAGCTATTCTTCGTGGTCTGAAAGAGCGTTATGAACTTCATCACCATGTAGAAATTACTGACCCAGCGATTGTTGCAGCGGCAAGTTTGTCGCACCGTTATATTTCGGACCGTCAGTTGCCAGATAAAGCCATTGACTTGATCGATGAAGCGGCTTCAAGCATTCGTCTACAAATCGATTCAAAACCAGAATCATTAGATAAGCTTGAGCGTAAAATCATCCAACTAAAAATTGAGCAACAAGCACTAAGTAACGAGCACGATGAAGCGAGTGAAAAGCGTCTGCAAGCATTGAATGATGAGTTGAATGAGAAAGAACGCGAATACGCAGAGTTAGAAGAAGTTTGGAATACAGAAAAAGCCGCACTTTCTGGTACTCAGCATATTAAATCTGAACTAGAGCAAGCTCGCATGGACATGGAGTTTGCGCGTCGGGCTGGTGATCTAAACCGAATGTCTGAGCTTCAATACGGTCGTATTCCGGAATTAGAGAAGCAACTAGATTTGGCGACTCAGGCTGAAATGCAAGAAATGACGCTGCTTCGTAACAAAGTAACAGATAACGAAATCGCAGAAGTGCTTTCTAAACAAACGGGCATTCCAGTATCTAAGATGTTAGAAGCGGAGAAAGAGAAACTACTTCGCATGGAAGATGTGCTTCACAATCGTGTTGTAGGGCAAAGCGAAGCAGTTGCAGTGGTATCGAATGCGATTCGTCGTAGCCGAGCTGGGCTTTCTGATCCAAACCGACCAATTGGTTCCTTCTTATTCTTAGGTCCAACTGGTGTCGGTAAAACGGAATTATGTAAGACACTTGCGAGCTTCATGTTCGACAGTGAAGATGCAATGGTACGTATCGACATGTCGGAGTTCATGGAGAAACACTCAGTAGCAAGATTAGTGGGTGCGCCTCCAGGTTACGTTGGTTACGAAGAGGGGGGGTATCTAACTGAAGCGGTTCGTCGAAAACCATACTCAGTGATCTTGTTGGATGAAGTAGAAAAAGCACATCCAGATGTGTTCAATATTCTTCTGCAGGTGCTTGATGATGGCCGACTCACTGATGGACAAGGTCGTACGGTTGATTTTCGTAACACCGTCGTGATCATGACATCAAACTTGGGTTCCTCTCGAATCCAAGAGAACTTCGCCACATTGGACTATCAAGGTATCAAGAGTGAAGTGATGGATGTGGTTAGTAAACACTTCCGCCCAGAGTTCTTGAACCGTGTTGACGAAATAGTGGTATTCCACCCACTTGGTCAAGAGCACATTAAGTCCATTGCTTCTATTCAATTAGAACGCTTGGCAAAACGACTAGAAGAAAAAGGGTATCAATTGGAGGTGTCTGATAAAGCACTCGACTTGATCGCCCAAGTCGGTTTCGACCCAGTATACGGTGCACGTCCTTTAAAACGTGCAATTCAACAGAATGTCGAGAACCCATTAGCTAAATCCATTCTTGCTGGTGAAATAGTTCCAGACAAGAAAGTGCAGCTAATCGTTACTAATGACCAAATTCTCGCTCATCAGTAATTGCACTGACACAAAAAAGTGAGATTAAAGTCACACTTAAGGGGCTTTCGGGCCCCTTTTTTATGCGCTTTTAGTCCGTTTTGGATGTTTTCTATACGAACGAACTGAAAAGGAGAGTTTTTTTGAAAAATAGGCTTGTGTTCCTCAATGAACTCCCTATAATGCGCCTCCGTTGTCAAGGGAAAGCTAGTTAAGCGAAGCCTAGTCAACAAGGTCAGTGAGTTAAGAATTAATTCGCAGATAAATAACTTAAAAAAGTGTTTGACACGATAAGTTATCTAGCTAAAATGGCCGTCCACTTTGAAGAGAACTTCAAAGTGTGCTCTTTAAAAATAAGAACCTATCAATCTGTGTGGGCACTCGTTGATGATAATCC
>NZ_JAPEID010000047.1:0-35008 GCF_028823755.1 Vibrio sp. VP6 | reverse complement strand
TGGTATCTAGCGACACCACTTTACCGTCGCCTTCGAACGTGTCGTTACCTAAGACCTTGATGATGGTTGGCGTGTCTTCTACAACCGTCGCTTTGTCTGCCACGATGTCCGCCACAGGCGCAACCGTGAAGTTTACGGTTTGGCTAATGCTTTCGCCGCTTGGATCGGTAGCTTTAAACGTTAGGATTTCTGAGCCGTTCCAGTCTGCCGTTGGGCTAATGGTCACGATGCCATTTTCAATCGAAACCAACACGTTGCTGTTGCCAGACACTGAGAATTCTAGCGAGGAATCAGAATCTTTGAATACTTCATTCAAGTCGATCGTGTATGCATCGAAATCTTCCGATAACACTTGGTCTGCAATGGCATTTTCAACAGTCGGTGCATCGTTAACACGATTCACAACCAAACTGTCACTGTCGCTAGCCGTTGGATTTACACCATCCGACACTGACGCGCTGATAGCCAGGTCTTTAAGGTTGAGTTCATCGTTGTTAACCGCGTCAACACCCGCTTGAGTCAACTTGACTTCATTGCCAACCAACACGAAGTAACCGTTTGAGTTATTTTCTAAAGAAACGGTTAATTGGTCTTCTGGCGTGTCAGTATCGCGAACCGTTAAGGTTGCGACTACCGTATCAGTGCTCACTGCATCTTCAGTGATGCTCTCTACTGCATCAACCTTGATGGTTGGCGCATCGTTAACACGATTCACAATCAAACTGTCACTGTCGTTAGCTGTTGGATTAACACCATCCGATACTGACGCACTGATAGTCAGATCTTTAAGGTTGAGTTCGTCGTTGTTAACCGCGTCAACACCCGCTTGAGTCAGCTTGACTTCATCGCCAACTAACACGAAGTAGCCGTTTGAGTTATTTTCTAAAGAAACGGTTAATTGGTCTTCAGAAGTGTCAGTATCGCGAACCGTTAAGGTTGCGACTACCGTATCAGTGTTCACTGCATCTTCAGTGATGCTTTCTACTGCATCAACCTTGATGGTTGGCGCATCGTTCACTGGATTTACTGTAACAGTTACTTTCGCTTCGTCGGTCAATTGACCGTCCGTTACGGTGTAGGTGATTTCAGCCTGGCCATTGAAGTTTTCTGCCGGAGTGAAGACGAGTTTGCCATCAACGATCTCGACTTTACCTTGTGCTTCAGGAACAGACGCAGATTGGATCGACAACTTATCGCCATCGATGTCGTTGTCGTTTGGCAGGACATCAATCGTCACTGGTGTGTCTTCGTCAGTAATCGCCGTGTCATCTTTTGCCACTGGCACGTCATTCACTGGTGTCACATCGACGTTCACCGTGGTGGACTCACTGACGCCACCGGAAGTGACGATGTAGGTGAAGCTGTCTGCACCGTGGTAGTTGTCGTTTGGCGTGTAAGTCACGCTGCCGTCAGGATTGATCGAGACCGTGCCGTTGGCTGGGCCGTTATTGGTATCTAGCGACACCACTTTACCGTCGCCTTCGAACGTGTCGTTACCTAAGACCTTGATGATGGTTGGCGTGTCTTCAACGACCGTCGCTTTGTCTGCCACGATGTCCGCCACAGGCGCAACTGTGAAGTTTACGGTTTGGCTAATGCTTTCGCCGCTTGGGTCTGTAGCTGTGAACGTAATTGTCTCTTTGCCATTCCAATCCGCAGTCGGAGTGATGGTAGCAACACCATTCACAATAGAAATTTGGATGCTGTTATTGCCAGAGACTGAGAATTCTAGCGAGGAATCAGAATCTTTGAATACTTCATTCAAGTCGATCGTGTATGCATCGAAATCTTCCGATAACACTTGGTCTGCAATGGCATTTTCAACAGTCGGTGCATCGTTAACACGATTCACAATCAAACTATCACTGTCGCTCGCCGTTGGATTAACACCATCCGATACTGACGCGCTAATAGTTAGGTCTTTAAGGTTAAGTTCATCATTATTAACTGCATCAACGCCTGCTTGAGTCAGCTTGACTTCATCGCCAACTAACACAAAGTAACCGTTTGAGTTGTTTTCTAAAGAAACGGTTAATTGGTCTTCTGGCGTATCAGTATCACGAACCGTTAAGGTTGCGACTACCGTATCAGTGCTCACTGCATCTTCAGTGATGCTTTCTACTGCATCAACCTTGATGATTGGCGCATCGTTTACTTGATTTACTGTAACAGTTACTTTCGCTTCGTCGGTCAATTGACCGTCCGTTACGGTGTAGGTAATTTCAGCGTCACCATTGAAGTTTTCTGTCGGAGTGAAAACAAGTTTTCCATCCACCACTTCAACCGTACCCTGCTCTTTAGGAACAGAGGCTGATTCAATACTCAGCTTATCGCCATCCACGTCGGTGTCGTTAGTCAGTACATCAATGGTAACTGCGGTGTCTTCTTGTGTAGATACAGTGTCATCAACGGCAACAGGACTGTCATTTACAGGCGTAACCGTAACAGTCATGTTCGCTTCGTCCGTCAAATCGCCATCAGTTACGATATAAGTGATGGTTGCTTCACCGTTGAAGTTCTCAGCTGGCGTGAACACCAGTTTGCCGTCGACAATGTCAACTGAGCCTTGCTCTGAAGGAACTGATGCTGATTGAATACTGAGTACGTCACCTTCAACATCACTATCATTGACTAAAACATCAATCGTAACAGCGGTGTCTTCTTCTGTCGTAATTACATCATTTTTTGCGTTTGGTGCATCATTGATAGGCAGAATATCGAGATTTGCAGAACCAGATACCACTAGGTCTTCGTCATCAATAATGTCGAAAGTGAAAGAGACTTCTGTGTCATCATCGATTTGCGGAGTGAAAGTCCACGTGCCATCACCATTGTCGACAAGAGTGCCATTCCCTTTATCGATAATGAGGTTCTCAACAGATAATGTGTCTTTGTCTTCATCATCAACATTTGACAGTAACTCTTCCGTCGTAATGATGATTGAACCACCGTCCTCTTCAATCGCATCAAGAGTAACTGGCGTTGTTGCCAAAGGTTTATCAGTGCTATCAGCACTCGTTTGAAGATTACTTCGGAATAGATCGTTCAGTGCTAGAACTTGTGTTTGCGATAGTCCTAGAGACTCAATACCAATGGTTTCAAAACTGGTGGATGCCAAGAGTTCAGTACCATCGCGAACAATTGTCGCACTGGTTTGCAGACTAGAGCCGCCGTTCTCACCAGCTGCTGGCGCAAACTCTTCATCTACAGCAGAAGGGTCTTGTCCTTGTTCGATTGCACTAATAATTTGTAAAACATCATCAGTGACATCTTTAGAACCCTGCTCTTGAGTCAATTGCACGTTTAAATCCAGAGGGCCAACATCTGTTGATGTCACAACCACTTCTCCTGGTAGTGGCTGTTGTCCCTCCGTTAGTACTCTCAGCTTCCCATCTAATCCTATTACAACGACTTGATTGCCGAGTGAAACTAACGCTGTACGATCCATATAAAACTTCACCCCAAATTACTGTCAACTTTTTGACTAACGATACTAATTTGCTATATATTGCCCGAATATATACTGCAATAACAGTAATTTGATGCCTATTTTCAACTTATAAGTCACAATTTTCCCATATTGTCGATTTTCAGTTGGTGGGTGATTTAGATCTCTGTATAAGCAACTATAAATGTAACAAAACCAAATAAAGGTGATATTAGTTCGAAGTTAAGCCCCGAGCAGGCGTATTTTCGTATCACTTTTGAAACACATTCTAAACAAAGCGATTGGTTACATCGTCGATTATTAGTGGTATTGTGCGCTAAATTATTGACGCCCTTATAGGTATTCCACTTATAAGCCCTCTCGCCTCGAGAAATTACATAACCATCTAGGAGAATCACAGTGAAGTGGACTCGTGCCAACGCCTTTTGTATTGGTGTATTCGCCGCTAGTCATGCTTTTGGGCAAACACTAGAGCAAGCCGTAGAAAATACGCTAAAAACAAATCCCGATATTAAAAGCGCGTTCAATGAATTCGTTAGCAAGCAGTATGTGAATGAAGCATCTGGCGGTGCTTACCTCCCTTCCGTCGATCTTGACGCAGGTATCGGTTACGAAGGTATAAATCCTGCAGAATCAGGACGAGACTCAACCGATCTGACTCGTAAAGAAGCCACTATCACTTTAACGCAATTGATTTGGGATGGCTCTGCCACTCTTAATGATATGGACCGTACTGCTGCAGATGCAGAATCTGTGCGATACCAACTACTTGCGGATGCGCAAGACACTGCGTTGGAAGTGACTAAGGTGTACTTAGATTCCGTTAAAGCGTATGAAATTCTTTCTCTTTCAGAGAACAACCTGAAAGTTCATAAGAAAATTTATGAAGACATTAAAAAACGTGTCAACTCAGGTATCGGCTCGACCGCAGACCTGACTCAAGTTGAGGCGCGTTTAGCAAAAGCGCACGGTAACTTAGTTGCGGCTCAAAATAACCTGTTTGATAGCCAAACGATGTTTACGCGTCTTGTCGGACAATCGCCACAAGGATTGATCTTCCCACGCGCGGATCAAAACTTCATCCCATACACAATCGATGAAGCGATTGACTTGGCATTTGAATCTCACCCTGTCATCAAAATCTCGGTTGCAGATGTGGATTCAGCTAAGTTCCAGTACAAACAATCGAAAGGAACTTACTACCCGACCATTTCTGTAGAAGCAGCACAAACATGGCGCAACGATGCCGGCGGTATTGAAGGCAGCAGCGATGAAACGACAGCAATGCTTCGAATGCGTTACAACTTGTTCAACGGTGGTAGTGATGTTGCGAACGCAGAAAGCTTTGCATATCAGTTAAACAAAGCGAAAGATCTACGAGAGCGCGCATACCGAAATGTCGAAGAAGGACTTCGCTTGTCTTGGAGTGCGTTAGATTTAACTCTGCAACAAAAAGAGTTTTTAGCTGACCACGTAGACTCAGCTTCTGAAACGGTCATTGCTTACGAAAAGCAATATCGCATTGGTAAGCGTACTCTACTTGACCTTTTAAACACTGAAAACGAACTGTTCGAAGCAAGAAAGAACTATTTAGACGCTAAATACGCGGAACAATACGCGAAGTACCGAGTGATGAATGCTACGGGTCAACTGTTGAATGCCTTGCGTGTTGATGTACCAACAGAATGGAACCAGAAGGTGGAGTACTAATCATGAAACCGATGAAACTGCTATTGGCATTAAGCGTTATCGCCGTTACGCAACAAGCAATCGCTGAAGATGAGTACGATTACCGTGCATTCCCTACCGCAGAACAAATTGCTGACTTACAAGACGAAGATAACGACGGTGTTATTAACGCTCGCGACCTATGTCCGGGGACGCCAGCTGGCTCTGAAGTTGACAATGATGGCTGTGGCGAATACATCAAAGCATCTGAGAAAATGCAGGTTCGTGTGCTATTTGCCAACGATTCTGATGAGATCAATCCGGTATTTCGTCGTCAAATTCGTGAGTTGTCTGACTTCTTGAAGGATTACCCAACGACCTCGATTGAACTACAAGGTTACGCGAGTAAAACAGGTGGTTCAAAACACAATCAAGATCTCTCTGAACGACGAGCGAAAAACGTGCGTGACGCGCTATTAAGTTACGGTATTGAACCAAATCGCGTTCGCATCATTGGTTTTGGTGACACACATCTAGCAGAGCAAGGCACCGATCAGGTAAGTCACGCACTTAACCGCCGAGTGACCGCATCTGTTGTTGGTTACAAGGGTAAAGTTAAAAAAGAGTGGACGATCTTTACGACGCTTCCTGAAGCAGAAAGCTAATCTAAACTTTTACACTCTCACATCGCACTCAGATTTGACAAAAGGAGCTTCGGCTCCTTTTCTTTTCATAGTGGCTTGAAGCCGTATTATGCTTTAGGAATCGGCGCTTTAGTGGTAATCTAGCGGCGTCATAACAATGAGAGTTTTGAAATGAGCAAACTTACATCAGATATCCAAGCAAACCTTGATCTTTTCGTAGCAGAAACGAAAGAAAACCAACTCGTTTGGGGTCTACGCAATGAAGAAGGTTGGTTGTCTTGCGATTCAACTGAGTTCGAAAATAGCGAAGTAATGCCTTTCTGGTCTTCGAAAGAAGATGCTGAAGCGCACAACGTTGAAGAGTGGGCAGATTTTACTGTTCTTGAAATTCCACTAGATATCTTTGTAGAAGATTGGCTTCTGACTCTTGCTGAAGACGGCGTTCTTGTTGGTACAAACTGGAATGATCAGCTAGAAGGCAAAGAAATGGAGCCTCAAGATCTAGCGAAGCTATACGTAGACTAATCGCGTTGACCTCGGCACTTGTGCCGGGGTTTCTATTCCCTCCCCTAATTCTCAACACAAATATCGACCCACTTCATAGTTTTTCCATTCAGTATTGTTTATTCACTTCACGTGGTCACATCGCCTATAAGATAATGGGTATAACATACTGAAAAGATTATATAAGAAAAACACAAGGCTACTTCCTTATGCGCGCGCTGTCTCCTTTGCTTGCGTCACTGCTTTTTTGCAGTCAAATATACGCAAGTGACTCTACCGAGATTGAACACACCCAAAACTTTACGCAATGGCACGCTGTCTATCAAACAACGTTACACAACGATGCGGCTTCTGCTCTTAGCATGCTTCAAGACCGTTATCATACTTCCGTCTCTGACAGCGAGAGACTTTACGTCAGTGGGTTGATTTATGAATACATGGCTAACATCAAGCAGCCTTATTACGGAAGTAGCCAAATCTTAAACAATGATTTCGCGAAGTTAGAATCTGAGTACATTCTCGCTTTAAACGAACGTAAACATGGCAGTTATGACGCTTCTGTTGCCAGTTTCAGCTCGTTAAGGCAAAAGATGAAACAAAATGGTAACGTGGAAGGTAAAGCGTTGATGAATTACCAACTTTGCTACACGCTAAACCAGCAAGGCCGTTACCACAAGGCAAACTTCTTTTGCTCATCTCTCGAAAGCCATTTAGACGATAAGCACGCAGAAGTCTTTCCTGCAGACTTGGCGTTGCGAGTCGTAGCGAACAACTACAATTATCGCGGCGACTACGAAAAAGCTCTGAGCTTGTACCGCCGCCTGCTTGCCAATATGTCTTATCAAAGCGACCCATCTGGTATTTATAACGATGTCGGCAATTTACTCGCCGAATTAGGACAGTTTGAGCAATCGGAGCAATACCTCATCCAATCCTTGCTTGCGCGCCAACTTGAGGAGGCCCCACTCAAAGTGGCGCAAGTCGAACACAGCCTAGCTCGGATGTATAACAAATCGAAAGATTTCGATAAGGCCATTAACCACTACCAGAATTCATTGAAAATCTTGGAAGAGCTCCACTATCCGTATGGACAAGGCTTGGCGTATTTGGGGCTTGCTTCCGCTATTGCTGAAATTGGCAACCTTGAACAAGCCGTCAAATACATTAACAAAGCACTCGGTTTGGGCGAGCGATACGAAAACAACCATTTACAAACCGAGGGGCATTTAGCCGCTGGTTTTGCTTATCTGAAAAATGACGCGCCAGAAAAGGCGATCGAGCACGGTAAAGAAGCGTTCACACTAGCAATGGAAAATTCAAGGCCATTGCTACAAGCGAGAGCACAACTGTTGCTGTCCAATGCTTACCAAAAACTTGGGGATTACAAAGCGGCGCTAAGTCACTATGAAGCGTATTCTACATTAGAACTAGATAACCGAGATACTAGCAACATCAAGGCAATGGAAGCTCTCGACCTCACCAAAAATGAGTACGAATACGAACTGCAACTGATCAAACTTGCGAACGAGCGGAATTTAAAGCAGAGCGAGTTTGAAAAGCTTACAGATCAAAAACGCGCGTACAATTTTGTGGTTGCCTGCTTAGTGCTTCTTTTGGTATTGGCAATAATGGCTCAGCGACAAACTCGAAATAAAGCAAGGATAGACAGTTTAACGTGCGCCTTAAATAGAACAGCGATCATTGAGACCATCAAAAGCCAAACCTCGAAAACTCATCAAGAGATGCGATATGTTCTGGCTTTAGTTGACTTAGATAACTTTAAAGCCATCAATGATACCTACGGCCACCCTACAGGCGATTTGGTTTTGAAACACGTTTGTCAAAGCATCCGCGTAAAACTCAACAAAGGTGAATACATCGGGCGTTTAGGTGGAGAGGAATTTGTTCTTTTACTCAAAAACGTTGATGAAATTGATGTACCTTTCCGAGTTCAAAGCTTGCATAAAACCATTTCGGAAAAGCAAATCAAAACGGAAAGAAATGAAGACCTTCGTGTAACGGCAAGCTTGGCCTACCTATCGACATCAATGCCACTCACCAACTTCGATGAGCTGTACTCGATATTAGACCAAGCTTTGTATCAGGCTAAGAGAAATGGCAAGAACGCGGTTGTTGATGCGTACAATGAGCCAATTAACCTGAGTTCAGAATTTGCAAATTCGTGAAGGTCTGTTTACAGACCTTCTGATTCCTGCTTTTGAACCAAAGATTTCATAACTGCATCTTTGTTATTCAAGTAATCATCGAGCCCGGCTTTGCGTAAATCACACGATGGGCAATCGCCACAACCATCACCGATGATGCCGTTGTAGCAAGTTAGCGTGTTTTCACGAACCAGTTGCAACGCATTGTATTGATCCGCTAACGCCCATGTTTCTGCCTTATTGAGCCACATCAGCGGTGTTTTGATCGTCAAAGCTCGATCCATACCTTTAACCAGCGCCGTGTTCATTGATTTCACAAAATCATCTCGGCAATCTGGGTAGCCACTAAAGTCCGTTTCACACACGCCCGTAATCACCGTATCGGCACCGATTTGGTAAGCATAAATGCCAGCAAGAGTTAAGAACAAAATATTACGGCCAGGCACAAACGAATTCGGCAAGCCATTCTCTTGTAATTCGTGAGAAACAGGGATGTCATCACGCGTCAGAGAGCTGATAGCAAGTTCATTCAGTAAACCGACATCCATCACTTTATGCGCTTTTACACCAAGGTCTTTGGCGATCTTTTGCGCAACTTCGATCTCCAGTTTATGACGTTGGCCATAATCAAAAGTGATTGCATGTACTTCATCAAACTCTTTAAGGGCTTGTACGAGACAGGTTGTCGAGTCTTGTCCGCCACTGAAAACAACAACAGCTTTTTTCATTTTACTCTCCGAGCTTAAGCAATACTTAGGTATTTATGAGTTTGAATAGATAGACGCCAATTGCGCGCGATGCACGTTTCGATACACAACTGAGTTGCGCGAGGCTTCTGGCTGATTGGTTGTAAAGCGATCACCGTTTCTGTCTTTATATCAGCGTTTGCAAGTAGTTCATCAAGATGATCGATGTCTTTTTGCGTACCGACTGGGTGCTTGATTTCATTGGCACGCTCCAAAGCACTTTTCAGTACGGGCAATTTACCTTTCATCGCCACTTTTGGTGACACTGTCACCCACGTTTTTTCAGACGTGACGACTTCTGATGTCCCACTGGTTTCAATCTGGCACTGACAGCCCATATCTTCAAACGCTTTGCTCAACGGACGCAAATCGTAAATGCACGGTTCACCACCAGTGATAACAATATGCTTCGCATTGAAGCCTTGCTGTTTGTATTGTTCTACGATGTCTTCAGCCGATGCCGTGCACCAAGTCGGAGAATCTTCCGTCTTCACCAAAATATCACCAATAGGACGCTGATCCTTTTCTTCGGCATCCCACGTTTGTTTTGTATCACACCAACTGCACCCTACTGGGCACTCTTGCAAGCGAACGAAAACGGCAGGAACACCAGTAAAGATCCCTTCCCCTTGGATGGTTTCAAACATCTCATTTAGCTTATACAACGCAGAACTCACTTAACTCATAAAACTTCGAGGCGAAGACCTTAATGGAGAGGCGTGTCTAGGTCAATTCAAACCAAAAATTAATTGTTAAAATAGCCCATTTTGTAGTTTCATACTCAGGTTCCCATTATTTTAAGGTAAGTAAAGATGTACAAACTGATCGCCCTAGACATGGACGGCACGTTATTAAACAGTGACAAAGCGATTTCAGAAGAAAACAAACACGCTATCGCGAAAGCTCGTGAAGCTGGCGTTACTGTCGTTTTGGCTTCTGGCCGCCCACTTGAAGGCATGCAGGCAAAATTGGATGAGCTGAATATTCATTCCGATAAAGATTTTGTCCTTTTCTACAATGGTTCTATGGTTAAAAATGTAGGTACAAACGAAATTATCCACCAGCAAATCATTGATGGTAAGGCAGCTAAATTAGTCGCTCATAAAGCGAAAGAACTAGGCGCTTATGTGCACGCATTCAGCCAAGTGCACGGCTTGATCACTAATGAGAACAACCCATACACTGACATCGAAGCCAACATTAATGGCTTAGACGTGACAGAGATGAATTTTGAATCGCTAGAAGATGATCATCCAATCATCAAAGCAATGATGGTTGCCGAGCCAAGTAAACTCACCGAGGTCATCGCTGCGCTTCCACCTGAAATGCGTGAAGAGTTTACAGTTGTTCAAAGTGCCCCATTCTTCCTAGAGTTTCTTAACCCAGCGAGTAACAAAGGCATCGGAGTTGCAGCGATTGCTGAGTACTTAGGAGTTCAACCAGAAGAAGTGATCTGTATGGGTGATGCTGAAAATGACCACCACATGCTGAAGTATGCAGGCCTTGGTATCGCGATGGCAAATGCGATGGAAGAAACCAAGAAAATCGCAGATTACATCACTGAAAGTAACGACGACCACGGCGTAGCGAAAGCAATTGAGAAATTTGTTCTTAGCGCTTAGCTCTAGCTTTATAAAAGTAGCTTGATAAAAATAGTTTTACAGAAGCCAGTACCTAAAACACAAAAAGCCTCGCGAATTGCGAGGCTTTTTACTTGATACCGAAGAACTTATTATTCTGACAGTTTGAGCTCTTCTTGGTACTGATTTTGATGAGTCAATCTTCTTGCCATAAAGATGAACAACAGCATCAATATCGGATAGTGGAACGTCATAAACACCAATGACCAAAAACCGCTGGAAGAGACGCTCGTCGCAGCAAACAAATACACCTGCTGAGTCAATATCAACGCCAAAGTGACAAAAATCATCTGCTTACTGTTTAATCTCACCTGAGACTCCTTAAACGTAAGCACGAGTGCAGAAGCCGTGATCAACATCGCTAACCAGTTGCCAAACACAGGTAACGGCCAAATCACCGAAATAACGGCAGTCACTGCAGTCAACGTAAACCACACTCCTTTTGAGCTGAGGAGTTGATCAACATTGACCTCTGGATTCGTTTCCAAACGTAATACGTGCCAAGCAACCAAGATGCCCAACAAGGCACCCAGTAACATATCAAGAATAAACGCAGAACCTAGGAAGAACTTGCACAGCATGACTATTAGCGTGATAGCGGCCATCAACACCGTGGTACTGTTAAATCCAAAGCTGTGCGTTCTTTGGAACAAAAATGTCAACACACAGAACCAAACCGCAATAGGCAAGCTTGGAAAACTAAAGCCGTAACTGTTTGGAAGTTCCGCCATAGGCACGTACACATGCGGCCTTGGTAGAGAAAATCCCTGCTGTGCCACCAAAACCATTAAAGATGTCGCGGTAATGGCGAAGAACAGTCGGTACACAAAGCGACTATCAAAGCGCATCATGACGAACGGGAATAAAAACAGCAAAATAGTCGGCGTCGTCAGCTCCATCACTACGCTTGCAAAGTCGTACGCGGCTTTGTAACTGTTGTCTGAAAGCTCACCAATCCAACCTTGTAGTTCCATCACCCAAGAGAGCTCGACCTGACGGAATGTAGGTGCAGACTCAATTAGCTGTGTAACGTAAGAAACCGGCTGGTTTGTTGCATTAGCAAAAAGGTTAACAACTTCTGGCCATTGAGCCGGATAGCGATATTGAGATGCCGTAAGTTCACTTGGATTGAGCAGCATGGCAGAAGCCACTTCCACACCGTAATGAGGCGCAAACCAAGAAGGCAGCTCGTTTCCACCCAATGAGTTATTCATAGAAAAGGCGATAACTTCAGAATCAGATACACAGTCGAACAAGATCGCAGTTGAGGTTCTACCCAACTCATTACCGACAGTTACTGCAAGCCCCGTTTCTTCCCACGTTTCTCGTTGCGCGGCAATTTCTGGAGATTCACCTTCAATAATAGTACCTCCCGGCAAGGAGATTTTGTTGGTGAGAATTTCATGAACCAGTACAAGCTTGTCGTCGGCTCGAACAACACAGAGCGCGCCTTTAATTCCATTCAATGACGCACCGGATACCGATTTTGCCATTGTCATTGAAGACGTAGAAAGCAAAGCAGAAAAGAGAGTGAGAAAAAACAACTGTCTCAGCACAAGATAAACCTTTAATGAAGAGAATAATGACCAATGCATGATGGCAGTATTACCAATATTTTTCGACATAAATTAAGTAACGAGTTATGCATATGATGCACAAGTCAAAAAAGTCATCGGAGAAAATTCTTAATGTAAATCTGACAAAAATCAGACAAAACGTGAAATATTGATCGCAATTCTGCCAGTTATATAAGCAAACTGTCAGGATAAAGTCATAGGTATTTTGTGGGTTCTCATATTTAAAACAACAAAAATGGGCTTATTATTCGAAAACAATAAACCCCATTTATGATTAGTATGACTTTATAGCTTTATCCACGCATGAGTCCATGCAGAACCTACGCCCGGCTCATAAGCGCTTGGCGTCGAACCACACCAAAGACTATTTGGCCACGGTAAACATTGATAAGACGAGCCCTGATTAGTCACAACATCGCCAGCGAGGTATTGAGATCCTGCTTGATAGATATTATCTGAAGGAACAGACACAACTGGCGGCTCAGTCGGCGGGATGACCTGATCTTGATGTGACGTACAGTTTGCATCGCTCACTGCTTGCCAAACGCCCCAGGAACCCGATTCTGCTGGGTTATCGCCTTGAGTCCACCATTGTGCTTGCCACACTTTTCCATTCCACGTGACAGTATCGCCTTTATTGTAAACAGATGAGGCTTTCCATTCGTTTGCACAGCTTCCTGTTGGTGGCGACGTTACCGATTTGGCTGTTGCAGACACAACCGCTTGATATAAAGTACTGGTTTTATCAACACCGAACTTCAACGTCACTCTAGCTTCACCCGCTTGTGATGCGCCGAACTCAACATCCACACGACAGCTCGTATTTGCAGCTAACGTTGTTTGAGAGCATTGATCGTTGGCAATCAGTGCTGCATCAGTCACTCCTGAGCCGCCAATGCGTACATTTTCGACAGTGAATGCAGTGTTTCCCGAATTACTAATCACAAATCCATGCTGCTTGAGTTCACCAACATTAAACGCTGGCAACATTTGATTAGCAGTGTAACCAACAGAAACGTTATCTTTCGGAGGCGTTGAAGTGCCGATGACGCCATCCACAAAACTGCGCAATGCTGCAATATCACTGTAAACGCCGTACATACCCGGACGTGCACACCCTATCCCCCAGCTAACCACACCAAGTTGGGTAATCGCACCGCCGCGATTAATAACGATCGGGCCACCGCTGTCACCCTGACATGAATCTATCCCACCTTGCGGAACGCCTGCACAGAATGCCACTTCCCCAACGGTGGTGTAGTTTCCACCCGCCTGACGACAAGTGGCATCCGACACCAGAGGAACATCGACTTCTTGCAATCTTGTTGGCGAACTACCGCCTTCTGACGTTCGACCTAAACCTGCAACTGTCAACCAATCTCCAATACTGGCGTATTGCGCCAAGCTGCCGTCAGCAATTTCAACGGCGGATACACCTTGAGGGACAGAATCTAGCTTTAGAACCGCAATATCATAAGAAAGCGTGGCGCGGCGATAAGACGGATGCATGTGGATTTCACTCACATTCGCTCTTACTCCATCGGTGCCGTTGTACACGACGCCACCAATTTTCACGGCGATTTGACTCGGTGAATCGCCCTCCACACAGTGAGCCGCCGTCAATACATAGCCATTGCCGATGTAACTGGCACCGCAATAGGAGCGGTTACTGTAGCGACTTACAATTTGTGTGTAGAACTTCCATTCAGTTGGATCGGCGGTAATGCCGCCCACGATTTTCGGTTGAATGATGTGGTTTTGCGTCTGTGATAAATCATCAGCACTTGCAAACATTGGCAAGACTGCCAAAGCAAGTAACGATTTTGATAGTTTCAAAGTATTATCCTCTTGTTTTTGTAAGCACGATCCTCGTGCTACTTATAAAACAAGCAGACAAATTCAATGTTACCAATGTAAGTTGAGTAGCAAATTCATAGCTTGCGAGCCACTTAAACGCAAAAGTTTATTGATGAACTGAATAATTTCAATTCCACATGGTTTCTGTCACTGAATTACCGTCAACGAGACGTATTAATTACGATGGATTTAAGGGCTTTCGCAAACAGTGAATATGATGCCCAAAACCTTGTTTTTCATACAATGCGAGTGCTTGGCGGTTAAAACTCCAAACCTCAACAAACATCTGGGTTGCGCCGTAATCGATAAAGGTAGCCTCTATCTTATCGAGCAAAGCTTGAGCCGTTCCTTGCTTTCGATATTCCGGCATCACATACAACTCATCCACACTGCCCATCATCACAGGTTGGCTGACAACGGAAGTTAACTCACAAAAGTGACCAGAGACAAAACCGATAACTTCATCACCGACTTTCGCTACATATACCAAACACTCGGGATTATCGATGTAACGAGCAATGCTTTTCTCTTGTTCGATTTCTTCGGCAGTTTTAAACAATTCAGGGGATTGAACATGGTGCTCATCGTGCAAATCGAACATAAGATCGTTGAGCACTTCTAAATCATCAAAACTCGCAGCTTTGATTACAAATGCAGACATACTAAGGGTTACCAAAATTTGAGTCCGTATAGTGTGTTGCGAAAACGCAGGCTTGGCAAGCCACAAAAGCGCCTACTCACGATTGTTTTCTGGAGCACCAACGCAAAAAAGCCCCTGTACAAATCAGCATACAGAGGCAGAACCAAACTACGGAGTTCGAGGATCAGGGTTTCATTTGAGTACGACGATAAATTGTTAGCGTCGTAATACTCGCTCTATTTCATTCAGGCTCGTTGGATCATCAATCGTCGATGGCACGGTGTATTGTTCACCATCAGCAATTTGGCGGATGGTTCGACGCAGAATTTTACCCGAGCGTGTTTTCGGTAAGCGATCTACAACCAGTGCGTGTTTGAAGCATGCAACCGCGCCGATCTCACTACGAACTTTGCCAACTAGTTCGCCTTCCAGATCCAACTCGTTTACTTTGACACCGTCTTTCAGTACAACAAAGCCAAGTGGAAGCTGACCTTTCAGGTCATCATGGATACCAACAACCGCGCATTCTGCAATGGCAGGGTGACCACCAACAATTTCTTCCATCTCACCAGTAGATAAACGGTGGCCTGCGACGTTAATGACATCATCAATACGCCCCATGATGAACAGATACCCATCCTCATCCAGATAACCGCCGTCACCAGATACATAGTAGCCAGGGAACTGGCTCAGGTAGCCCGTATCAAAGCGGTCATGATTACGCCATACCGTTGGTAAACAGCTTGGTGGAAGTGGACGTTTTAGCGCCACAAAACCTTGCTGATTGGCTTTTACCGGCTCACCGAGTTCATCGAGAATTTCTACCTGATAACCAGGAATCGGTTTGGTGGATGAGCCCGCTTTCACTGGCATCATTTCAATGCCTGTCGGGTTACCGGCAATCGCCCAACCTGTCTCTGTTTGCCACCAGTGATCGATAACTGGTTTGTCAGTTTTACTCTGTACCCATTCCAGCGTAGGAGGGTCTAAACGCTCACCAGCCATAAAGATGGTTTTGAGATTTGACAAATCATACTGCTTTAAGAACTCGCCTTCCGGGTCTTCTTTCTTAATCGCACGGAAAGCGGTCGGTGCTGAGAATAAAGCATCAACTTTGTACTCATCACACACACGCCAGAATGCGCCCGGATTGCTGAGAATAAAGCATCAACTTTGTACTCATCACACACACGCCAGAATGCGCCCGGATTTGGTGTTCTGACTGGCTTACCTTCAAACAGTATTGTGGTGCAACCATGAATCAATGGCGCGTAAACAATGTAAGAGTGGCCGACAACCCAACCAACATCAGACGCGGCCCAGAACACGCCGTCTTGTGGCATGTTGTAGATCGCACTCATAGAGTACTTCATCGCGACCGCATGGCCACCGTTATCACGTACCACCCCTTTCGGTTTACCCGTCGTGCCTGAGGTATAAAGGATATACAGTGGGTCTGTTGCTAATACAGGAACACAAGCATGAGGTAGCGCTTTGTTGTATTCCTGTTGCCAGTCCAAATCTCTTTCCTGATTTAACTCGGCTTCACATTCTGGGCGCTGGAAAACAAACACTTTCTCAGGTTTCCAACGGCTGTCCATGATGGCTTTGTCTACTAATGGTTTATACGGAATGATTTTACTGATTTCGATGCCACACGATGCCGTCATAATGACTTTTGGCTCAGCATCCTCAATACGTACCGCCAGCTCATTAGGCGCGAAACCACCAAACACAACTGAGTGAATCGCACCCAAACGTGCACAAGCAAGCATTGCCATTGCCGCTTCTGGGATCATCGGCATGTAAATAACGACTCGGTCGCCCTTTTCTACGCCTTGACTAGACAGCATACCCGCAATTTTTGCTACGTTGTCACGCAGCTCGCTGTAAGTGTAAGTCTGCTTGTTCCCCGTTACTGGTGAATCATAAATAAGGGCAGCGTTATCACCACGACCTTGCTCACAATGGTAGTCCAGTGCTAACCAAGCCGTGTTCATCACCCCATCCGGAAACCATCGCTCGATTCCATTCTCATCAGCTTTCAAGATGGTCTTAGGAGATTCGAACCAGTCGATATTCTCCGCTTGAGCGCGCCAAAAACTCTCCGGTTCATTTTTCGCCCATTGGTACTCTTTCTCATATGAAGACATATTGCTTCCTCCAGTATGTCCTGATCTCGTTCTATTTAAAGACCGTTCCTTTTATTCAAAGACATCAGAGGGTACACGCACAAATCCCTCCATTAGTATTCTCGCACTTCGGCTCATGATGGCTTTTTGTACCACCCAGCCTTGTTCGGTTTGCTTCGCTTTTGCACCGACTTTTAGCGTCCCTGACGGATGACCAAAAGTCACTGACTCTTTTTCGCCGCCACCAGCAGCCAGATTGACTAATGTTCCCGGAACACAGGCCGCCGAAGCAATCGCAACGGCTGCCGTTCCCATCATCGCATGATGAAGTTTGCCCATCGATAACGCACGTACCAGCACATCAATTTCCGACTCATTTACCGCTTTACCGCTTGAGGACTGGTAACTTTTTGACTTGGATACAAACGCGATTTTTGGTGTGTGCTGGCGAGTCTGAGCTTCTTCAAGTTCAGTAATCAGACCCATTTTTAATGCGCCATGTGCACGGATAGATTCAAACATCGCTAATGCTACATCATCATTGTTGATGTCATCTTGTAGTTCAGTACCCTGATATCCGATCGACTCTGCATCAATGAAGATGGTTGGAATACCCGCATTGATGAAGGTAACGTTAAACGTCCCCACATCAGGTACCACCAAATCATCGACTAAATTGCCAGTTGGGAACATGCTGCCTTCCCCATCTGCCGGGTCAACAAAGTCGACTTGAATTTCAGCGGCCGGGAACGTCACACCATCAAGTTCAAATTCTCCGGTCTCTTGTACGAATCCGTTCACAATCGGCACATGAACTAAAATCGTTTTGCTGATATTCACCTGCCAGACACGTACAGTCACAATTCCATTTTCCGGAATACGATCTTGTGGGATCAGGCCAGCATGAATAGCAAAAGGCCCGATAGCGGCAGACAAGTTACCGCAGTTACCACTCCAGTCTACGAATGGCTTATCAATGGATACTTGTCCGAACAAGTAGTCAACATCGTGGTCGTCACGGCTACTGCGAGAAACAATCACCGTTTTGCTTGTACTTGACGTCGCGCCGCCCATTCCGTCGATTTGTTTAGCGTAAGGATCCGGGCTGCCGATGACACGCAACAACAGTTTGTCACGCGCTTCCCCCGCCACTTGCGCCTCTGGTGGCAAATCTTCAAGGTTGAAAAAGACACCTTTACTCGTGCCGCCACGCATGTACGTCGCAGGCACTTTGATTTGGCTCATTTTGTTAGGAGTACTGTTTTCCATAATTACTCCTTATTGCGCCAAAAAATCTTGAGCAAAACGCTGCAGTACACCACCTGCGTTATACACGTGCACTTCGTCAGCGGTATCTAAGCGACAAGTAACCGGAACGTCGACTTTCTCACCGTTGCTACGTGTGATAACCAAAGCTAAATCTGCACCCGGCTTGATTTCACCAACCACGTCATACAGTTCAGTACCATCCAGTTCTAATGTATTGCGATTCACACCCGGCTTAAATTGCAGTGGCAACACGCCCATGCCAACCAAGTTGGTACGGTGAATACGCTCAAAACCTTCTGCAACGATAGCTTCTACACCAGCCAATCGAACGCCTTTTGCCGCCCAGTCACGAGATGAACCCTGACCATAATCTGCACCCGCGACAACAATCAGTGGTTGTTTGCGGTTCATGTAGGTTTCAATCGCTTCCCACATGCGTACAACCTGACCTTCTGGCTCGATTCGCGCCAGAGAACCCTGAACCACTTCACCGTTCTCTTTCACCATTTCGTTAAATAGTTTCGGGTTAGCAAAGGTCGCACGTTGCGCCGTTAAGTGATCGCCACGGTGAGTCGCGTAAGAGTTGAAGTCCTCTTCCGGTACACCCATTTTGGCAAGGTATTCACCCGCCGCGCTGCTCGCCATGATCGCGTTGGATGGTGATAAGTGGTCTGTTGTGATGTTGTCGCCCAGAACTGCTAACGGACGCATGCCAGACAGCGTTCTTTCTCCGGCCAACGCACCTTCCCAGTAAGGAGGACGGCGAATGTAGGTACTCATCGGACGCCAATCGTAAAGCGGGTTAGCACTTTTCTCTGCATCATCGAGCTTAAACATCTGGATATAAACTTGGTTAAACTGTTCTGGTTTAACATGTTTGCCTACAACTGCATCGATCTCTTCGTCGCTTGGCCACAAATCATTTAAGTAAATTGGTTTACCGTTTTGGTCAGTACCCAATGCATCACGCTCGATATCAAAACGAATCGTACCCGCTAGCGCATAAGCGACAACCAATGGTGGTGAAGCCAAGAAAGCTTGCTTCGCATAAGGATGGATTCGGCCATCAAAGTTACGGTTACCAGACAGAACGGCTGTCGCGTACAAATCGCGGTCAATGATCTCTTGTTGGATTTTTGGATCCAACGCACCACTCATACCGTTACATGTGGTACATGCGTAACCGACGATACCAAAACCAAGCTTTTCTAACTCTGGTAATAAGCCCGCTTCTTCCAGGTAAAGACGAGCGACCTTAGAACCAGGAGCAAAAGACGACTTCACCCAAGGTTTACGTACAAGGCCGAGCTCATTGGCTTTCTTCGCGACAAGGCCTGCAGCAACCACGTTCCTTGGGTTACTGGTGTTTGTACATGATGTGATAGCAGCAATGATAACTGCACCGTCTGGCAGTTCGCCTTCTTTCTCTTCCCAAGCACCAGATATACCACGTTGTGCCAGCTCAGAAGTTGGCAAACGGCGGTGCGGGTTTGAAGGACCAGCCATGTTACGGCTGACCGATGACAAATCGAACTCAAGTACGCGCTCGTAAACCGCTGTATCAAGATCGTCTGCCCAAAGTCCGGTTTGCTTTGCGTATTTCTCAACTAAGTCAACTTGCTGTTCGTCACGACCAGTCAGTTTTAGGTAGTTGATAGTCTGCTCATCGATGTAGAACATACCCGCGGTTGCACCGTATTCTGGTGTCATATTGGAGATGGTTGCACGGTCACCAATTGTTAGGTCGCGAGCACCCTCACCGAAGAATTCAAGATATGAAGAAACAACACGCTCATTACGTAAGAACTCTGTAATCGCCAGAACGATATCCGTTGCGGTAATACCCGGTTGACGTTTCCCAGTCAGTTTCACACCCACGATGTCTGGTAGACGCATCATTGACGGGCGGCCAAGCATCACGGTTTCGGCTTCCAGACCACCAACACCAATCGCGATAACGCCCAGTGCATCAACATGAGGCGTATGACTGTCTGTACCAACACACGTATCTGGGTAAGCAATACCCTGCTTCGCCTGTACAACCGGAGACATTTTCTCCAGGTTGATTTGGTGCATGATGCCGTTACCCGCAGGAATCACGCTGACGTTTTCAAAAGCCGTTTTACACCACTCTATAAAGTGGAATCGGTCTTCGTTGCGGCGCTCTTCAATCGCGCGGTTTTTCTCGAATGCGTCTGGATCAAAACCTGCGTGTTCTACCGCAAGCGAGTGGTCAACGATAAGCTGGGTTTCAACCACTGGATTCACTTTAGACGGGTCACCGCCCTGATCGGCAATCGCATCACGTAAACCGGCTAAGTCAACAAGAGCTGTCTGACCTAGAATGTCATGACAAACAACACGTGCTGGATACCATGGAAAATCAAGATCACGTTTGCGTTCGATGAGCTGCTTCAGGCTGTCTGTTAATACGCTTGGATCGCAGCGGCGTACGAGCTGTTCGGCAAGAACGCGAGAGGTATAAGGGAGCGTTTCATAGGCTCCAGGAGAGATAGAGTTTACGGCTTCGCGGGCATCAAAGTAATCAAGTTGAGTCCCCGGAAGCGACTTACGGAATTGGGTATTAATATTTGTGCTCATGGTTTGCTTCCATTCAATCTGTACATCTTGGCCTTCTCCCCATCACTCTAGAAACGCTACTCTAGCAAAGCAGTTTGGAGAACTTGATTGGAGAACTTATTGAGATGTAGTCGCTCTAGTAATGTTTGTGACGAGAAGTACTCCTTCCCCTATGAGGAGAGAATCACATAGAGGAAGGAGTTACGCGCTAGCGTTTTTCGATAGGTACCCATTCCTGATGGTCTGGACCTGTGTAGTCCGCGCTTGGACGAATAATGCGGTTATTTGCGCGTTGTTCATACACGTGTGCAGCCCAACCAGTTAAACGGCTCATCACGAAAATCGGTGTGAACAGTTTGGTCGGAATGTCCATGAAGTGGTACGCCGATGCATGGAAAAAGTCCGCATTACAGAACAAGCCTTTCTCACGCTTCATCACCGATTCAACACGCTCAGATACTGCGTATAAATGCGTGTCACCCACATGCTTCGACAATTCTTCAGACCAACGTTTGATCAGTGCGTTGCGAGGGTCGCTTTCTCGATAAATCGCATGACCAAAGCCCATGATCTTGTCTTTATTCGCCAGCATTTGCATGATGTTAGCTTCGGCTTCATCCGGCGTCTGCCAGTCTTCAATCATCTCCATCGCTGCTTCGTTTGCACCGCCGTGAAGAGGGCCACGAAGCGTACCGATTGCAGCCGTGATACAAGAATGAATGTCTGACAATGTTGATGCACAAACGCGTGCTGCGAAGGTTGATGCGTTAAACTCATGCTCTGCGTAAAGAATTAATGAACAGTGCATCACTTGCTTGTGTAGCGCTGATGGCTCTTTATCTGTAAGTAATCGCAAGAAATAACCGCCGATGCAGTCTTCGGTTTGATCTTCTGTGTCGATACGAACGCCATCGTGACTAAAACGGTACCAGTAACAGATGATGGCTGGGAACAAGGCTAACATGCGCTCAGTCGCTTGCAGTTGCTCATCAAAGCTCATTTCCTGCTCTAAGTTACCCAATACAGAACAACCTGTACGCATTACGTCCATTGGGTGCGCGCTTGCAGGGATCAGTTCTAAAGCTTGCTTTAGCTCGGTCGGTAAACCGCGAAGGCTCAGTAGGTGTGTCTTGTACGCATCAAGTTCTTGTTGGTTCGGCAAGTGACCACGTAACAGAAGATGTGCAACTTCTTCAAATTGAGCATTATTGGCAAGGTCAGTAATATCGTAACCGCGATAAGTCAGACCGGTCCCCGTTTTACCGACAGTACATAAAGCTGTGCTTCCAGCGCTTTGACCACGCAGGCCAGCGCCACCTAACTCTGCTTTCTTTGCTACAGTTTGAGGCATTGTTTGAACTCCTTTTCTGTCTGGCTTTGCCCTCTTTCGGAGCGTTTTTAGCCAGACGAATTTCACGTTATTGGATTAGATAAATTCCGATTATCTTTTCTTGGGCTTCCGTCTATCTTTTCTTTTCCCCGCTATTTCCCTTCAGAGAATAGCTGGTCAAGTTTGTCTTCGTAGTCGTGGTAGTTCAGGTGTTGATACAACTCTTTGCGTGTTTGCATCGAATCAACCAGCGCTTCCTGATTACCTACTTCTAGTAAGTGTTTGTAAACCGTTTCAGCGGCCTTGTTCATGGCACGGAACGCACTTAATGGGTAAAGCACCATGTCCACTTTCGCTTTTGCTAATTCGTCACAGCCATACAGTGGCGTCGCGCCGAATTCAGTAATGTTGGCCAGAATAGGCACATGTTTTCCGGTTGCTTGCTCTAACGCGTTTGAGAACTGTAGGTATTGATCCAGCTTGTTCATCGCTTCAGGGAAGATCATGTCCGCACCTGCTTCAACACAAGCAATCGCACGTTCAATCGCGCTGTCCATGCCCTCCACAGCAAGAGCATCTGTGCGTGCCATAATCACAAAACTTTCATCATTACGCGCATCAACCGCTGCCTTCACTCGGTCAACCATCTCTTGCTGGCTGACAATCGCTTTATTTGGACGGTGACCACAACGCTTCTGCGCTACCTGGTCTTCCATGTGAACCGCAGCCGCGCCCGCTTTTTCCATCTGCTTAATCGTACGAGCAATATTGAATGCGCCACCAAAACCGGTATCGATATCCACCAAAAGAGGCAAATCACAAGCATTGGTAATGCGGTCAACATCGACTAGCACATCGTTCAGTGTAGTAATTCCCAAATCTGGCAATCCGTAAGAGGCGTTTGCAATACCGCCACCAGACAAGTAAATCGCTTGATGCCCCAGGTTTTTCGCCATCATGGCGCAGTATGGGTTAATGGTGCCGACGATTTGTAGCGGATTGTTTTGTTCAATGGCGAGTCTGAACTTCGCCCCCGGTGTTAAGCTCATGACGAATTCCTTCTAGTCTTTGTCTAAACTTTCTGTATGTATAATTTGCGATTGGATGAGCTTTCGACTTCCTGAGATGTGTCGTCTCATCAACATTTCTGCAAGTTCTTCATCGCGATTGCGAATGGCTTCCAGAATGAATTTATGTTCAGTCAGCGCTTCATTTGGACGAGATTGCGCGCGAGGTGACTGATAGCGGTACATGCGCAGCAAGTGGTAAAGCTCGTCGCACAACAGAGAAATCAGCTTGCTGTTTCGGCTTGCTTGGATGATGCGATAGTGAAAATCAAAATCACCATGCTGATGGAAGTAAGAGGCGCCTTCCACTTGATCGATGTGCTTTGAATGTGTCGACAACAGCATTTCCAAGCTTAATAACTCTTCTTGCGTAATGTGTCGTGCTGCAAGTCGTGCTGCCATGCCTTCCAGAGCTTCGCGCACCGAATACAGTTCAATCAGCTTGGCTGGAGAGAAGGTCGTGACTCTTGCACCAACATGAGGAATACGCTCAATCAACCCAAGCCCTTCCAAACGCATTAATGCTTCGCGTAGCGGACCACGGCTGACTTGGTATTTCCTTGCTAGCTCAGGCTCCGAGATTTTGCTACCCGGTTCCACATCACCATTTACGATCACTTCGATCAATGTTTCTGTCAGCGTTTCGGACTTGGTGTGTTCTTTCTCAGAACCCAGTACTTTGTAACGAGCTTTCAACTCAGAGTTCATATTCAGGCACTCACTTAATCGACATCAAAGTGTCTACAATTTCTTAACCTGAATTTAAAATAGACGATCAAAGTGTCGACAATCAAGTAAATTGTCGACAATTTAGACTAAGGTCGTAGTTTGAAATGGACGAATTTGGGAAGATTTAATGATTTACAGAGGTTTTTTGTAATGGAAAGAAACAATTGTCGACAACTATAAACACTCTAATTTATTGATAATTAAAGAAAGACGTATAATTGCCGAGCAAAAAATCGAGAACCGCTACTCTTTTGGCACAAATTGGTCGTAGACTTCCTGTGCTGTCATCTTTTTAGAATGAGTATTGAGCTCGTAGTAACCCGGCTTTTCATCAGTAAAGATTTCTAGCGTCAACTTAAAATCAGGATTATCGAATAAGCCAGCAGAAAGGATGTATTCGTTGGTTGGCAAGAGATGGTAAAACAAGTTCGTCCCACACTCGCCGCAAAAACCTCGTACAGCCCAATCTGAAGACTGATAACGTTTTGGCTCTGCACCTTTGAATGTGACTTCTGGGCCACAATGCACGGCATGAAGTGCCCCACTCGACCATTTTCGACACATTGAGCAGTGACACAGACTCACTTCATTCTTGGGTTCTGCGATAACTTCAATTGCGCCGCACAAACATGTTCCTTTCATTCATCTTTCCTTATTCATTTGTTGTCGCCCTATTATGGCCTACCGATAAGCAAATCCGCGTGACCTATCCCCAGTTTCTCGTCGTGAACTTTATGAACAAAATAGCCGCAATGCTCAATATTCTCTTTATCTCCGTTTTAAAGACAGACATTTAACAGTTAATTAACCTTTACACAAAGTTCAGCCTTAACGCTTACACGGCATTAAGACGGAGCAAAATAATAAGGCTCATCAAAAAATAGAGTCGCCAACATAAGGAACGTGAACATGTTAAAGGTAATCAAACCAACGCTCGCCGCTTCAATCATCGCAGCTTCATTCTCATTCAACGCTTTTGCTGCGGATATTGAAAAAATGCACTTCTTGATCCCAGGTGGCGCTGGTGGCGGTTGGGATATGACCGCCCGTGGTACGGGTGATGTGTTAGTAAAATCAGACATCGTAGAAAACGTGTCGTTTCAAAACCTGTCAGGTGGCGGCGGTGGTAAAGCTATCGCTCACTTAATTGAAACGGCAGATCGCCAAGAAGACACGCTCATGGTGAACTCAACACCAATCGTTGTGCGTTCTCTTAGCGGTATTTTTCCTCAATCCTTCCGTGACCTAACGCCTGTTGCTGCAACTGTTGCAGACTACGGCGCGATTGTTGCCTCTGCGGACTCGCCATACAACACATGGGAAGATGCTGTAAAAGCGTTTGAAGCCGATCCTCGCAAAGTGAAGATTGCTGGTGGCTCAGCGCGTGGTTCTATGGATCACCTTGTCATAGCGGCGGCATTTAAAGGCGAAGGCTTTGATGCGCGTAAAGTCCGTTACATTGGCTATGATGCGGGCGGCAAAGCAATGGCTGCCCTGCTTTCTGGCGAAACTCAATTGCTTTCAACAGGTTTAGGTGAAGTACTGGAAATGTCCAAATCTGGCCAAGTGAAAGTACTTGCTATCACTGCGCCAAAACGCTTAGAAGCCGCGCCGAACATTCCGACTTTAACTGAATACGGCAACGAAACGGTATTTGCGAACTGGCGTGGATTCTTTGCTGCACCGGGCGTTAGCCAAAAGAAAATCGACGAATGGAATGCCGCATTCACTAAGATGTACAACACTGACGAGTGGCAAGTCGTTCGTGACCGCAATGGTTGGATAGACAACTACAAAGCGGACAAAGCGTTCTTCGCGTTCCTTGAAGATCAAGAGAAGCAAATGGGTGACCTGATGCGTGAGCTAGGCTTCCTGAAATAACCGTTATTCCGGGGCTCCCTCCGATAGCAACTTAGCGTAAAACCTGAGTTGCTATTCGCCCCAACGGCATTTGCACTCTAAGTTTCACCGTATATGGACATTGTCGACACTCGGCATACACACTCCTTTGTTTATTGATTGTTAAGCATATCGACTAGCAGCGAAATGCTTACTTGTTAATGGATTACTTTGCACATTAACGTTCATATACGGTCTTTTTTATTCTTGTTAGGAGTTGAATATGTCTCGTTCAACCAACGTTTTTACCAAAGAATATCTACTCTGTCGCGACCGTGTTGGCGCCATGATTTTCCTGCTCTTCTGCCTTTGCTACGGTTATCAAACGTCTCAAATCGCACTGTTTCCGGGCGATGAGTATGAACCGTTTACTGCGCGCACCTTGCCAACCATTCTGACTTATATCGGCATCGGGCTTTCTCTCTTGCTTCTTGTGACTGGCCAACCAGACAAAAAGAGCGGCGCCGTTTTAACCTTCAACTGGAAGTTACTGATCTCGTTCTTAGTGCTAATGGCCCTTTACGGCTTGGGCCTAACCTACTTGGGCTTTGTACTCGCGACAGGTTTCTTTTTGCTTGCGGGTTTCTATCTGCTTGGAGAAAGACGCAAACCCGTTTTGTTTGGCGCCTCTTTCCCATTCGTTATCGCCTTTTATTTATTGCTCACTCAAGGTTTGGATATCTATCTCGAACCGGGTTTGATTTTCACCATCTGGTAGCCAAAGAAAGGACTGAATTATGTTAGATGGAATTCTACAAGGTTTATCCACCGCGGTGATGCCAATGAACATCATGATGGTGGTTGTTGGCTGCTTCGTCGGCACATTTATCGGCATGCTGCCGGGTCTTGGCCCAATTTCGGCCATCGCGTTGATGATCCCGATTACTTATGGTTTAGAGCCTTCATCGGGCCTCATCTTGATGGCGGGTGTTTACTACGGCGCCGTATTTGGTGGTTCAACCTCTTCAATTTTGATCAACGCACCGGGTTGTTCTTCAACGGTCGTAACCGCGTTTGACGGTTACCCAATGGCGCAAAAAGGTCAAGCGGGTAAAGCGCTAGCATTAGCCGCTTACTCCTCTTTTACTGGCGGCACACTTTCGGCCATCATGCTGCTCGTGGCTGCGCCAGCCTTGGCTAACGTGTCATTAAGCTTTCAATCTTCTGATTACTTTGCGTTGATGTTGCTCGGCTTGTCTGCCGTTGCAGCTTTTGCTGGTAAAGGTCAGGTAATTAAAGCGTGGATGATGACCATTCTTGGCTTGATGCTGTCGACAGTCGGTATCGATAAAGGCGTTGGTGTCGAGCGTTTCACCTTTGGTTTAACCGACTTGATGGACGGTTTTAGCTTCCTTCTTCTTGCAATGGCGACGTTTGCTTTGGGCGAAACCTTAATGGGGATTCTCAAACCTTCAAACGATACTCGTGATGAAGAGCAAGACAAATTGAGCAACATCGGCTCGATGAAAGTCACCAAAGAGGAAATTAAAGAAGTCGCTCCGGTATCGATCCGCTCTTCTATCCTAGGTTTCTTTACTGGCGTACTTCCGGGCGCAGGCGCAACAATCGCGGCATTCCTAAGTTACGGCTTAGAGCGCAACTTGGCTCCAAAAGAGAAAAAAGAAGAGTTCGGAAAAGGCAGCATTCGTGGTCTAGTTGCGCCAGAATCAGCGAACAATGCCGCATCAAGTGGCTCATTCGTTCCATTGTTAACGCTGGGTATTCCAGGCTCAGGCACCACCGCTATTATGCTTGGCGCGTTAATCGCCTACGGCATTCAACCTGGCCCTCGCCTGTTTGTTGAACACCCGGATGTCTTCTGGTCAGTCATCATCTCAATGTACTTTGGTAACATCGTGCTTGTGATCCTTAACTTGCCGTTGATTCCTTACATCTCGAAACTACTGGCCGTTCCAAGAACAGTGCTTCTACCTATGATTTTGTTCTTCTCAATTACAGGTGTGTACTTAGTTTCGTTCAATACGATGGATGTGTTTGTGATGCTACTTGTGGCGATGGCTGCCATTGCACTTAGACTGGCAAACTTCCCGCTCGCACCATTGCTGCTTGGCTTCATCCTCGGCGGCTTGATGGAAGAAAACTTGCGCCGAGCGTTGATGATTTCTGACGGTGAGTTGAGCTTCTTGTGGGAGCGTCCGATTACGTTGACGTTTACTGTGCTGGCAGTCTTAGTGCTGGGTAGCCCACTGTTTGTGAAGCTGTTTCAAAAGCTTAAAGCGCAACCTGTAAAAGTTGAGCAATAATCGTCGATTCCTCCTTCTTGATAGCCCCTAAAAGCCACCCTCGCGGTGGCTTTTTCTTTCTTTGATATAGCTACGATGAAGTAATATCACGGCTAAGAGAAAAATTTCGCTAGAAAGAGGTTCACGTTATCAAAACCACAACGGAACTGAACAATTTCGTTTTGGAGCATGTAAAGTAAATCTCATAAAACGTTAGAACATACGTTCTCAAAATCTAAGACTCTAATAACCAATAAGAACATAACAAGGATTGTTTATGCTGCTGGAATTGGCTCTGTTGTTTGCTGCAGGCGTGGTAGGTGGAATCATGAATTCGATAGCAGGAGGTGGGAGTTTTATCACCTTCCCCGCCCTAATGGCGGTTGGCGTGCCGCCCATCATGGCTAACGCCACCAACACTTACGCGGCGTGCGCGGGATACATAAGCGGTGCCGTGGGCTTTCGTGAAGAAATTTTGAAAAACAAACAAGAACTGCTATTCACCGTTTCGTTCAGCTTAGTCGGTGGCGCGGTTGGCGCGTATCTTCTTCTCAATACGCCAGAGTCACTGTTTTTGGAAGCCATTCCTTGGCTACTTTTGTTTGCTACGGTGCTGTTTCTTACAGGTTCGCGGTTAACAATGATCATCAAATCCATCACCAAAGAACATAAACACGCTGGCGTTATAGGCTTAATCGCATTGAGTTTGTTGTTGGTCGGCGTTTCAGCATACGGCGGATTTTTTAATGCCGGATTAGGCGTGATTGTTCTGAGTTACCTCGTTGTGGCGGGCCATCAAGACATCAACTTGATGAATGGGCTTAAACTTCTGGTTTCAACGTGTGTGTCTCTCATCGCTATCGTCATTTTTGTTGCGAACGGCTCTATCGATTGGAGTAAAGGCAGCGTGGTAATGGTCGGGACATTAGTTGGCGGCTACCTCGCCGCGCGTGTGTCTCGCCAGCTTAATCCGAGCCACGTTAAAGGCTTTGTCGCTCTCTCTTCGATTATCATCACCATTTACTTTTTTATTGACGTTTACGCCTAACCCAAACAGAAAAAGCGCCATCAACTTAATGGCGCTTTTGCGGCTCTCGATAAAGGTTTCTAAAAAGAAGTTTAGTAAATAACGTGAAAAAGTGAGTTTAGAAAACCGTTTTAAGACGGAGTACCACTTACTTAATCAATCCAACTTCTTTGTAGTATTTAAGTGCACCGGGATGAAGTGGCGCAGACAAACCATCTTTTACCATTTCTTCTTTCTTCAAATTCGCAAACGCAGGATGAAGACGACGGAAATCATCGAAGTTTTCAAACACAGCCTTCACGACGTTATACACCACCTCTTCAGGTACGGCAGTAGATGAAACAAACGTCGCACCAACACCGAATGTCATCACATCGTTATCCGAGCCGCGATACATGCCGCCAGGCACGGTAGCAACGCGGTAAAAACTGTTGTCGGCGATAAGCTTATCCACTTTTGGGCCAGCGACTGTCACGATGTTACTGTCGCACGAAGTGGTTGCTTCTTTAATCGCACCACTTGGGTGACCAACGGTGTAAACCATTGCGTCGATTTTATTATCACAAAGCGCTTTCGATTGTTCTGCCGCTTTCAATTCCGAAACCAGTTTGAAGTCATCGTTGCTCCAACCATATTCCTTCATCAACACTTCCATAGTGCCTCGCTGACCAGAGCCAGGATTACCAATGTTGACTCTTTTACCTTTTAAGTCATCAAACGTTTTGATATTTGAATCTTGACGGGCAACCACCGTAAACGGTTCTGGGTGAACAGAAAATACCGCGCGCAGCTCTTTAAACGGACCATTTTCAGCAAACTGGCTGGTGCCGTTATACGCGTGATATTGCCAATCTGATTGCGCAATACCCAAATCTAACTCGCCTGCGCGAATGGTGTTGATGTTGTATATCGAACCGCCCGTACTTTCGACCGAACAACGAATGCCGTGCTCTGCTCGAGATTTATTTACCAAGCGACAGATAGCCCCACCCGTGGGATAGTAAACACCTGTGACACCACCCGTACCTATGGTGACGAAAGTCTCTTCGGCGGCAACAGAATAGCCGGCAGTCAACGCTGCAAGTGACGCAGCTAGCGCGATGTGCTTTAACTTAAACATTGAACGTCCTTTTCCTTTGTTTATGACGGTGTAAGTATAGCAATCGTTAACAATTTGATAACGTTTGAGTTCTCATCCTTGAACTTTACTTCTCACACCCGATTAGAGAATGATTTACAAAACCACATAATAATCTGATATATAAAGAGTATTTTTTATTCTATCGTTTTAAACACAAAAAAAGCGTTGTATAAACAACGCTTTGTCAGTACTAAAATGAAACCGCAATTACACTGTCGGGATAGATGCGCGCCACGCTTGGTTCTGACTATCAGAGATAGAACGGAACAGCTCACGCAACTCTTTAAGCAACCCTTCTTGGAAGCCGATGTTCTCATCTGCTTTTTGCTTCGCTGCTTGAGCACGCGTCGCTTGCACTTCATCGTCCTTGCTGCGAGCTTGCGCTTTAGTTTGTTCAACGTTCGATGCTGAGTTTGCCATCTGTCCAAGAGCTTGAAGAATCGCGTTCTTCGCTTGGTTTGAGCTCATCAGTTTATCGAACTTGCGACCGCCGCTAGTCAATTGAGCCGTGGTATCTGCAATGCTGTCTTTCGCTAGCGAATGTGCGCGTTTTACTTGATCTTGTTGAGTTTTTGACAAGTTACCGTTGTTCATCAACTCTTCTACTTGATCGAAGCCCGCCTTCTGCGTTTTCAGCACGTTGTTGCTTGCCATCTCGGTCTTAATTTCTTTACCCGCTTTGAAAGAACCAAGCGCACCGATAATTGCTGTAGCACCCGCTAACACACCAGAAACAACCGCCATCGCGATCATTGCGCTAGCAGAGTTGTTCAGCTCTGCCGCTTGGCTTTGCAAACTCGCAACGTTGGCTTCAACCGCAATTTCACGTTGAAGCACTTGCTGTTCACGGCTTAGCTTCGACACTTGGTAAAGCAGCGTCAACAAAGACAGCGATTGAGAAACCGCGTCCGAAGGTGATTTGATCACTTCTTCACCGTTCAGCACTTTCGCGGTAGTGCTCATCAGTAGATCAATCGTTGGTGCAAGCTCACCCATCAGGTTCGCAACCACTTGTGCTTGATTACTGATCGCAGGAGCTTTCGGCCCATCTAATTGATAACGACCCGCACCAGAAACGTTTGACTCACCGTTGCTTTTTACTGCACCCGCTTCAAATTTGGTCTCTGGTGTTTTTTCTGCTTTGGTTGTTTTGATAGTGTCGCCCAAACCATACAGTTCACCGCGACCCGTTCCACCAATTTTATCCAACATACTTCCGCTCCTTAAACCGTTGCAGGACGGCTTAACACCGTTTGCATGGTTTCACTTTTCGCCTGAATCATTTGCATGATGATGCTCATCAGCTCTTGGAAATCTTCCATCAACTTGCCAATTTCTTCTTTTAGCTTGTCGATGACCGCCTGACTCAACGTCATTTTGGCGCGGAGATCCGTGATATCAGCTTGTATTTCCGTAACATTCGCATTGTTGGCAGCGTGAACGCTGTCCGTTGCACCTTTGCCAATGTTAACCGTAAGGTCGACCGTTTCTGCGCCGTAGCGAATCGCTTTGGCTGTGGTTGTCGCAGCTTTAGAACCCATGTCCGCAACTTTTGCCATATTGGCTGCAGCTTTAGTGGCAATATCTGTCACTTTCTGCGCAATTTTGCTGGCACTTTTCGCGGCAAGTTTCGCGATACCACCAGCCGCCGCGCCACCAAAGGTCACGATAGCACCGATGACAGCGACAGCAATTTCTAATGCCATCACCACTTTGTTCAACACATCGACATTCACACCCGCTTCTTTTAGCGCGTCTTGAACAGCTGGTTCTTGCAGCGCCATGCTTACTGCACCCATGACACCACCAGCGATCATAAGCGCGCCAGCTGCCGCGCCAACGCCAGTGGCAACCATGATGGCACCTACCACAATGGAGACAACCGCGCTGATCCAACCAAAGATCTTCGCCGCTAAGCCCGATTTCTGAGCCTCTTTAGCAGCAGCTTCTGATTCCTTGATTTTCTCTTGGTTCTCTGCCATTTCTTGTTCATGTTTGGCTTTTGCGACTTTCACTTCCTGAATTTTCAGCTCGTTCTGAGCACTTTTCAGTTTGTCTGTAATCGCCGCAAGCTCCACTTCAAAATCGTCCGCAGAACCTGCGATGATTTTAACTGCGATCGAACCCGTCTGATCGGCAACAGCATGTAGCGCTTTTGCGATGGTATCGACGATCTTTTGCAGCTGAGCCATGGCCTTTAGCGTCAAGTCTGTCACTTTATCGCTCACGGCAGCATTTGGGGCATCTAGCTGAACTTTCACTCTTCCTGTGTTCAGAGTGTCAGCATCTCTACTCTTTACGTTTTCAACCGTTACAGAAGGCGTCGCAGTAGACACCGTTTTCTGTACGTTCTCTAACGTAGTTTGGCCAGACTCAGGGATGTAAACCTGCGTCTGAGTGCGGTCAAGTGCAATAGAACTCATAGTCTAATTACTCCTTTTGTTTCTCACCGCTTCTAACATGATGCCTGCACGTTGATGCAAGTCTGCATATTGTGATTTACCGGCAGACATCTCCTTCGCGCTGTAAAACCCACTCTCTGCTTCTGTCAGTTGTTCCAATTTCAGGTGACATTCCGCAGAGTGGAAAGGTGGGCGTGGATCGTTAATGTCCACGAGCGCTGCGTAGCTGTAGGCATCAATCGCCTGCAGATACTCACCCAGTTCCTGACGAGCAGCACCAAGGCCAATGAAAAATCGCGCCTGATAATGATCCAGCATGCTAAGCAGTTGGAAAACTTTGGCGGCTTGTTCAATCTTTCCTGATTGGAAGAAGTTGTAGCCGACCGCGTAAATGTGTTCGATGGTATCTGCCGATACATCGTGCAACATTTTCAACGTGCCTCCCTCTTCCAGAAAAGACAGCAGCTCTTCTGCTTGCATTTGAGATGGATCGGTCGCGTTTGTTTTAGTCATGGTTGGTTATCCTTAAATGGCTCGTAGGATTTCTTGTAAAATACTGTGGTACTTCTGAACAAACTTGTTCATCGCTTCAACGGTCGAGTTGTATTGCGAGCTGATATCGTTTAGCTCTGTCGTTTTGATTTGAACTTCGTCGTTGAGTAGTTTGGATTTGTCGCTGACCGAACTGGAAAAGTTGGACAGTTTCTTGGTTTTTTCTTCGTCTTTAAAACTCGCACCGTCAGCTACCGTTACACCCTGTTTTTTCAGAAAATCCGTGTGTGTGCTAATGCCATTGTCGGTGAGGTATTTATACTCAGGCGAGTTCTGAAAATCGGTAACAGAGTTGTAGTTGAAGTCGCTCGCACTAAAAGCATTGTCATCCGGTTTGTAAGTACCATCGACACTCTGCGTAGAGTGAATTTTCGACTGAACAACACCAAAGATTTTTAGTTGCACGGTTAAATCTTGCAGTGCTTCCTTTTGCTCGTTACGTTTTTCCAAGCGATTTACGCGACGCTCGTTTAATGCAAACAGCACTTGTTCATCAAAACGGTCACCAATACTGGACTCAACGACAGCCAACAAATCGCGAGCCGTCAAAGAGTGCTCTGCGCGAACCTCAAGATCCTTTTTCTCTTGCTCGGTGATGTTGAGTAGACGATCTTTCAACGCACCTAAGTTCTTGCGTAATATTTCGTAACGTTCGATAAACGAGGCGCCTGTCGACTCACCCTTCAGCATTTTTTCAAACTGGAAACGGATGTCTCGCTCCGTATTGTTTTTTATCAGCTCAACCTGATCCGCAGAGATTTGCGTTTTTTGGATATCGACAATCGCTTTATCGTTGTAAAAAGCATCGATTTCGGTGTGAATCAGACTTACAGCAAAATTCGCAAACAAGCTTGAAAGCGTCAAAGAATCCGAGCTTTTGATGATGGCATCTAACGCTTTTCGTAAATTTTCAGTCCCAGCGGTTTCACCGTAAGCCGCAGTAAACTGACCTTTCACTTGCGTCGCCATTTCGCTTAACGCTTCGCTAAGCTGCTGTTTAGAAATGCCTGGCGTCCACGTAATTCTTTTCGCTAATTGGTCCGCGTCATCTTTAGTTAAAGTGATACCAATCTGGTTAAAAGCGTTCTGCAATTGCGTCGAGACGTTCGTAACAAAATTCGCTTCGGTTAACAGAAAATCAGATGCTTTGAGCTGTGCCAGATTCATCGATGGCAAATGGGCAAAAGCATTACGAAGGAACGAAGATGCACTCTCACGAACCACGCTAGAACTCATTTGACGCGCCAAATCATCAACAAATGAGGCAATATCCCCAGTCGCTGATTTCAGCTCTTCAGCGCTTAACTTTGCAATCTGCTGCGCTTGCGTGCTTTCGGTTCCAAGCTGAAATTGACTCACAAACTGAGTCGGCAATGACGAATCCACTTTGTCCGTAAGCTGGTCGGCAAACCAAGTTTGGAACTGACTTGCCAATGCATTGTTCATCTGCGTCGTAAGTTCGGCGGCGTCCACTTCACCGCTTGAACTCGCGCCTTGTAGCGACTTCATCCAAATAGATGCGCTTTCGCTGAGCGCAGCACCCGAAAATGCGCTGTTTTTCTCTTTCAGTTGAGTCAGCGTATCGACGTAAAGTGCGATGCTCTGTTCGTCAGTTTGACCTTTAATGGTTGGCAAATGCGCGATCAGTGAAGCAAGCTGCTGAGTTTCCGCATCACCTAAAATTGGGGTCAATTGCTCTGTTAGGCTTTGTCCAAACGTTTGCAGTGGCGTACTGCTTGCGGCGGCGG
>NZ_JAPEID010000046.1:0-35097 GCF_028823755.1 Vibrio sp. VP6 | reverse complement strand
CAACTTTAGGAGGTTTGGTTTCTCGTCTGAATTACGCAACAAAGCCCTGTCGTTAATGAACGAGAAACAAAAGGAAGAGTTATGATCTATGCACAGCCAGGTAGTGAAAATGCCATCGTTAATTTCAAATCGCATTACGATAATTTTATCGGTGGGGAATGGGTAAAACCAACGGGCGGTGAGTACTTTGACAATATCTCACCAATCAACGGGCAAGCGTATTGTAAAGTTGCCCGTTCTGGCGAGGCAGATATCAACTTAGCATTGGATGCAGCACATAACATCAAAGCAAAATGGGCGAAAACCAGTGTGACCGAACGCTCTAACATTTTGCTGAAAATCGCAGACCGTATTGAACAGCATTTAGAAGAACTTGCGGTTGCAGAAACATGGGAAAACGGCAAACCAGTTCGTGAAACCTTGGCGGCGGACTTGCCTTTAGTGGTGGATCATTTCCGTTACTTTGCGGGTTGTATTCGCGCACAAGAAGGCAGTGCGGCGGAGCTGGATGAGCACACGGCAAGCTATCACTTCCCAGAGCCGATTGGCGTAGTTGGTCAAATCATCCCTTGGAACTTCCCAATGCTCATGGCGGCTTGGAAACTGGCACCGGCACTTGCGGCGGGTTGTTGTGTGGTATTGAAGCCAGCAGAGCAAACGCCAACGTCGATTTTGGTTTTGATGGAAAAAATCGGTGATCTGCTTCCTCCGGGCGTCATCAACGTTGTAAACGGCTTTGGTTCAGAAGCAGGCCAAGCGTTAGCAACCAGCAACCGCATTGCAAAACTCGCGTTTACGGGCTCAACACAAGTTGGCAATCACATTCTAAAATGTGCGGCAGACAACTTGATCCCATCGACAGTTGAGTTGGGTGGTAAATCTCCAAACATCTACTTCTCAGATATTTTCGACTACGAAGATGAGTATCTCGATAAGTGCATTGAAGGTACGTTGCTTGGTTTCTTCAACCAAGGCGAAGTTTGTACCTGCCCATCTCGCGTGCTGGTCCATGAAGCGATTTACGATAAGTTCGTAGATAAATTGACGGAACGTGCGCAGTTAATCAAGCAAGGTAACCCGCTCGATACCGATACTCAAGTTGGTGCTCAGGCTTCTCAAGAACAGTTTGATAAGATTTTAAGTTACCTAGAAATCGGCCGTGAAGAAGGCGCAAAAGTGGTTTTTGGTGGCGGTGTATCAGAACAGCCAGAGTCAATCAGTCAAGGGTACTACATTCAGCCAACAATGCTGGAAGGCCACAACAAGATGCGAATCTTCCAAGAAGAAATCTTTGGCCCAGTGATTGCTATCACTAAGTTCAAAGATGAGGCGGAAGCATTGGAAATAGCAAACGATACGGAGTATGGCTTAGGTGCAGGTGTTTGGACGCGTGATGCAAACGTGGCATATCGCATGGGCCGTAATATCGAAGCTGGTCGAATTTGGATCAACTGTTACCACGCTTACCCTGCACACGCAGCGTTTGGTGGCTACAAGAAATCGGGTATCGGCCGTGAAACGCACAAGATGATGCTGGATCACTACCAAAATACTAAGAACTTACTGATTAGCTACAGCATCGACCCGTTAGGCTTTTTCTAAGTTTGATGTTTTAGGCTAAATACGAACTCAAAACCCCGGTTATTCGGGGTTTTTTTATTGGCATTCATTAAACCACAGAAGGGAGCTGTGCGTGCGTGATAACTTGTGTTTACTTTTCGCTTCGAGCAATCACATCTATCTTTCGCTCAAAAAGCTTTTCGATAGCAGCGCTTTGCTTCTCAAATCCAGTTGGCTTTTCAAAATCCAAGACTAGATTGCAAGATTCAAGGCTCGCGAACTGGTTTAAACATTCGCTCAGTTCTCGCTTTGAGCTCATGCGTGCCTGTTTGTTTTCTGATGAAGAGAGTAGGGTCACTTTGCGACCTTGAAACGTTCCTTGTGGCGCAAGTTCACGTTGTTCTACTTGCTCCAATCCGTGAATGGGTTGGCTGTTGCGTGCAGATTGGATGTCATTAGACATAAGACACCTAAACTCTCAGATCTAAACTTTGAGGCATAGCAGGCGTCTCTTCGGCCACTACGTGAGCAGATAGCAACGACTCCCATGACTCGCTTTGCGTCAACAATTCCGCCAACGCATTTTCAAAATATTCATAATCCAATTGCTCGATGCCAATCAGTTTATTCAAACACAGTACGTGCCTATGATTATCTAAACTGAAAAATAATTGGTGTTCTGGCCAATGGTAATTGAACGCCAAAAAAGAACGATAAAGATCAGAATTGACGATTTGTAATCCAACAATTTCCGCTTCCAGTTGCAGCGTATTCGTTTCTGGATGAAAGATGAAATGAACCTTCAAGTGATCATCAAAAGCTAAGCTTAGTTCATTGTCCGTCAAATGCAGTTCAGGCAAGCCTATTTGATGAGCAAACTTCTGTAAAACCTCATCGATAGTTTGGCGTGCTGACATAGAAACAGTCCTTTTGAGAATTTTATCGGGAAACATATTCGATATCGTGGGGTGTGTTTATCAATTTTGGTTGTTAGTTATTATATTTTGGCCGGAAACCCAGAATTGACACCTTGCTTCTAATCTTACAAATGAGTGCTGGTGCATATAAAGATTAACGGTTATTAAATTCTATTATGGTGAGATTTTGGTTTATATCGACAAGCGATGAAGAATTAGAATTGTGTTATCTTAAAAATTAAATACTATGTTAATTACGTGTTGTACGTGGAACGTTATTGCTGTCCATCTGTAGAATAAATATAAGCCGAAAATTTAAACGTACACATAAGAAGTTGTGTAAAAATAAATCATAATAAGACGATAAAAATAATTTATGGGAGCCTAAATGAAAAGCAGTAAGTGGGCCGGTCTTATCGGTTTAATGTTATTGACTGGATGCGCTCAATCCGTGGGGACTGCACAGCCATTTTCCGTTCAGAGCCAAGCGAATGTATATGGGTGGATTTCTGTCGAAGGATACCATCCTCCAGTTTCGACCTATATAGAGGTGGAGATGTGTCAGGCTTTTGAAAATCAATGTCTTACTGTTGCTTCTCAGCAATATCAAGGTGTTCAGTTACCAGTTCAATATTCTTTTCTTATTGCGCCAATTCAAGCCGGGAAAGGAGAAATGAAAGTGATAGGGAAACTCTATTCTCAAGGTCAAATTATCGCCCAAAATGAGCAGAAATATATATTCAGAGAAGGAAGTCAGAAAGTGGATTTAAGACTTTTTCCTATAGAAATAGAAACAAAAAAGTAATCGGTTACATTTAATTAGCGCTATCTAATTTATTAAATGTGAATAGAAATAGCCAATTCAATGTGAAAGAATTGTTGAGCGTTTTTATAAATAAAATTGCGAAAAATGAGTCATCGGGACAGTTGGAAATTATATTAATAACTATTGCCACAAGCGTGTGATTTATGATTATATCCTACGCCTTGAACACGTTGGCTTGGCGTTTTGGATTAAAAAACAAACAATTTGAAGGTTTTGGAAATGTGGTTTTCCTAATTTTCATTATCATATTAGTAATTTAATTTATTCTAATATAAAAACAAAGTCAGAGTTTAAATAGCATAACGTTATTTAATGAAAATAGACTTATAAGAAAGTAAAAGCGCTATCTGAAAATAAAACAACTACTCATTCAGAAGCCTGTATTTGAGCTTAGGCTGCTTAATTCCTCGAAGGAATGGCGGTTTCTAAGCTATTCGCTATTTATTTCGGGGGGTATGGTAAGTGATATGAACTTCTATGCTCTTTTCTTTGCTTCTTTAATTGAAATTGTACTGCTTAGGAAATAACAACAAACAAAGTAGTGCTTTGACAGTTTCTCTTTTACACACAAGAGAAATTAAAAATTATGAAGGGTAGAAAATGGATGTGTCAGGCCAACTAAACACAGAAACGGTCGGCTCTAGCTTGCGAAAAATTCGCAGTTTTTCTCACTACGAAAAACATGACGAAGTATTTCACTCAGACCAATCTCATATTGTTGTCGTTCACAATGGTCAATTACGAGTTCAAACTGGCGATTGCACCATAGATGTCGTTGCTGGGAATGGGGTATTTCTCTCTCAAGGTGACTACTTGTTAGAGTACTCACCACAGGGTGGGAATTATCACTCATCTATCATTGAATTCGACAATGAGCTAGTAAGCCAATTACTGCAAAAACACAGCGATCTTCTCATGACGTTGCCAAAAGTGGACAAACTCAACTCGGGTTTGTTTTCTTTTGGTTTGAACATTCTCATTGAGCAAGTGCTTTCCGGCATGAAAACGCTGGAGGAGCAGTCGTACCCAGACGCCATCATGCGTTTGAAGTACGAAGAAATGCTGATTCTATTGCTGCACAGTCAAGGGGGCGAAGTCCTCTATGCCTTGCTATCGCAGCAAACTAACCGAACCTCAGACCGCTTACGCCGCTTTATGGAGCTGCACTATTTGAAAGAGTGGAAGCTGACGGATTATGCTCAAGAATTTGGTGCCAGTCTCACAACCTTTAAAGAGCTTTTTAATGAGCACTATGGCATCTCTCCAAGAGCTTGGATCAGTGAGCGTCGCTTATTGCACGCACACAAGCTTTTGCTGACGAGCAAAATGAGCATTGTCGACGTGGCAATGGAAGCGGGATTTTCCAGCCAATCTTACTTTACTCAAAGCTATCGACGTCGCTTTGGCACTACGCCAAGTAAGGTCCGTTCCGGTGATGAGCAAGTCGCCATCGCTAATTGAAATGACTTATGACTAAAATTTTCTGACTAATTTTGAAAGTCACCGACGGACATAAAATTCTATTATGTTCAGCGTAAGAACGAATAATTCAAATTTATTACATCCCTTTCATTCTGGAGTGTTCGAAAGGGATGCGGAGAAGAACACAAATGAAAAAGCAGCATTGGCGACGCCGTTCGCTTTTTCCTGACAGCATTGTGACGCAAAGGAAAGTCACTGTTTTGCAAAGAGGAGCACGATACGAGAGTGCGTCTCAGCCATCACAGGATCTCAATGTTGTCCACGTGAATCACCGACAGCTGTTGAGTGAAGGTGTGCTGAATGACGACCAGTTATCGTTGTTGCAACGCTTGTTGGACAGAAGTGTGGTGGACAGTTTGTGCGCCAGCCAATTGGTGAAAACGTATTTGAGATTGGGTACATCGATTGACCGTTTTGCCATGCGTCTGTTTTTAGAAATTGGCGCTCAGTTAAGTGACAGTCAACGAGTAGCGACCTTTGAGCAGAGGCTCGAATACATCAACTCTCGATTGGGCTTTTGCTTTAACTTGGCCACGCCAAAAACGCTGATCCTTTGTTGCTACTTGGCGTTGACCGAATGGATTCATCGACAAACCGACCAAAGTGCGTTGCACGCCTCGGTCAAAGTGGAACAACTGATGAATCAGCTGGATATTCAAAAAGAGTACTGGTCGAAGTTATCGGGAGAAGACACCAGCGCGATTTTTGTTGAACAACAACTTGCGTTGATTGAGAGCCAGCAAACGCAGTTAAAAGCGCAGCTAAATACACTGAACGAGCAGCAGTCACAAGTAATTGAATCTCATAAAGCGTTGGTCGATAAGTGGCAACCGTCGTTAAGCAACTTGAAAGAACTGGCGGACTACACTTCAACGACGGATATGTTCATCTCTGATTGGAAAACGTGGTGCTCTGAGGCTCGTTTACAAGCACCGGATCTCAATGAAGTCTGGGATGCGTGTGACGTGGTTTATAACGACCTCAATGCCGTTGCTAAAGTGTGGCAATGGTTTAAAGACATGCAGATCGTTGGCGATGTTGATCACTACTATTTTGATATTCAAAGTGGCCAATGCGGTCAGGCTTGTAACCATCTCAGCCAGATTTAAATAGGGCAGTATATGTTAGATAAAATGATGAAATCTCTAGCGGAAACGCTAGGGATAGGGCCTTTTATTGCCGGAGAAAATGGCGCTTACACCATCGAAGTAGACCAGTTAACACTGACAATCAAACAGCACTCATCATGGATCTTATGGGAAACTGCCTTGCCACTTCGATTCAATGAACATCTCGATTACCAACAAGAACAAGCTTTAAAACGTTGTATGCAGCTATCACTAAAAACGCTTCGAGATACGCCAAGCGTGCTCACCACAAACGCTGACCAACAATTGATTTTGCAAGGCAAAGCGATGATAGAAAATACTTCAAATGAGCAGTTTTCAGAACTTCTTGCGCAACATGCCAACGTGTGTGAACGCTACATGGAATTGCTTGAACACGAGCGTGTTAATCACACCATCAGTCATCATGTGTGGTTACCGTAATGCGAACTCTCATGCCAAAAATAGGGCGCATTGCCGCCCAAATGACATTGTGCGCGCTGTGTGTCGTTCCGATGTTTTCTGTACAAGCGACAGAGCTCAATTGGCCTGAACAACCGTTTCGTTACTATGCCGATAATGATTCGTTGAAAGATCTGCTTAACAACTTTGGTGCCAACTATCGAGTATCCGTGTCTGTGAGCGACAAAGTGAATGACCGAGTGAGTGGTCGATTCACGCCAGAAGATCCAGCGGAGTTTCTCGACTACCTAGCGCAAGTTTATAACTTGATGTGGTACTTCGATGGCGCAGTACTGCACGTTTACAAAGCGACAGAAACGCGCTCCCGATTGCTGCAATTGGAACTGCTTACCGCGCGCGAGCTTCGCAGTACCTTGATTTCAACCGGTGTTTGGGATGCTCGTTATGGTTGGCGCGCTGCCGAAAATAAAGGGCTGGTTTATCTAGCTGGGCCGCCGCGTTACGTTGAGTTAGTAGTGCAAACCGCAGAAGCGTTAGAGAGCCGATTGCTGCAAAAGTCAAACTCGACGGATGAGCTGTTTGTAGAACTCATTCCGCTTAAATATGCCTCGGCGACGGACAGAAGTATCTCGTATCGCGACCAAAGCATTACCGTTCCGGGGATTGCTTCGGTATTGAGTCGTGTGGTTGGCGGTGTTCAAACTCAAATTACGGATTCTGCGTCTGTACAAACATCGCCTGTAAACGGATTACCCGCAGAAGCAGCAAAACCTCGTGGCAAAACTGCGTCTGTGCACGGCGGTGCAACCGTAGAAGCGGAGCCGGGGCTGAATGCGATCATCGTTCGCGATACCCAAGCAAGACTGCCGTTATATCGCAAGCTGGTCGCTCAACTCGATCAGCCACAATCTCGTATCGAGGTGGCGTTATCTATTGTGGACATTAGCGCAAACGATTTACGTCAGCTCGGTGTGGATTGGCGTGCGGGTGTATCGGTTGGAAACAACCGCATTGTCGACATCAAAACAACCGGCGACGTTGATAACGGTGACGTCACATTGGGCAGTGGTCAGAGTTTCAAGTCCTTGTTGGATTCGACCAACTTGAACTACTTGTTGGCGCAAATTCGTTTATTGGAATCGAAAGGCAGTGCGCAAGTCGTTTCCAGACCAACGCTGCTCACGCAAGAAAACGTCGAAGCGGTGCTAAACAACAGCAGCACGTTTTACGTCAAATTGGTTGGCAAAGAGACGGCGGCTTTGGAAGAAGTGACGTATGGCACCTTGTTGCGCATTGTGCCTCGTATCGTCGGCGACAGATTCGCGACGCGACCAGAGATCAACTTGAGCCTTCACTTAGAAGATGGCGCAAAGATCCCAGATGGTGGTGTGGATGATCTTCCATCTGTACGTAAAACCGAAATCAGTACGTTAGCGACTGTAAAACAAGGGCAAAGCTTACTCATTGGTGGCGTATACCGAGACGAAGTTAGCCATCAACTACGTAAAGTCCCGCTGTTGGGCGACATTCCATACCTAGGCGCTTTGTTCCGTAGTAACACCAACACAACGCGCCGCACAGTTCGCATGTTCATTATCGAGCCGAGAATCGTGGTCGATGGCATTGGTGACAGCGTGCTGATAGGTAATGAGCATGATTTGCGCCCGAGTATTGGCCAGCTCAACAACATTTCGAACAACAGCGCAGAATTTAAATCGGTTGTTGAAGTATTCAGCTGTACGTCAAAAACGCAGGCAGAACGTTACCAGCAAGACTTACTGTCACAGCAAAAGTCCTCGCTGCTAACTCAATGTCAATTGCCGTCCGGGCAAGTAGGCTGGCGAGTCAAAGTGGCGGAATGTGACCTTTCACAGGCCGAATGTGTTCGCCCTTCAGAGGAGCCATAACCGAAATGCAGCAATGGAAAATTCGTATTTTATCCGGCGTGCATTCCGGGGTTGAAGTCACACTGCCAGAAGGCGCATTGGTTTTAGGTAGCGACGACTTTATCGCAGACCTTGTGTTATCGGATGCTGGCGTAGAAGCCAATCACTTCACTTTAGTGTGTGACAGTGAATCGGTGATGTTGCGTGGATGTCAGGACGTAACCATCAACGGTGAAAACCGAGCGGTTGGTGAATCGGGCATCGAGCTAGAGCGCCACGCGGTGATCTCTGTTGGCGTGGTGAAATTTGCACTGGGTTACGTTGAAGACGAGCTGATCGTCACCAACGTTACGGATGCTCAAACCAAACAAGATGCACCAGTCGTTACTGCGCAAAGCACAAGCTGGAAAAGAACCGCACTGATAGCCGTGCTGTGCAGCGCGATACCAAGCGCGATATTCGCTGGCATGTGGTACAGCCAAGCCAATGGCAATGACAGTGAAGTTGTGGCAGAAGCCGAACCGATTGTGTTGGTACGCAATATTTTAAATGAGCTTGGGCTCAATGATGTGCGTGTGGAGTGGAACGCTACTGCTCATCAAGCAGTTTTAGAAGGTTATGTCGAAGACAGAACGCAGAAACTGCAACTGCTGGGAAGAATCGATGTTCTGGGTATTAACTACAAAAGTGACCTAAGAACGATGGAAGAAATCCGCCGAGGCGTGCGCTTTATTCTTCGTAACCTTGGCTATCACCAAGTGAAAGTCGAGAACGGGGATGAAACTGGCACGTTGCTGCTGACGGGCTACATCGATGACGCCAGCAAATGGAACCAAGTCGAACAAATTTTAGAACGCGATGTACCCGGTTTGGTCGCTTGGAAAGTCGAACTGCAGCGTGCAGGCGCGTACATGGACACATTAAAAGAGCTGCTCACCAACGCGGAGCTGCTTAAAAAAGTTCAATTAGTGACAAGTGGTGACCGCATTGAAGTACGTGGTGAATTAGACGACATCGAAACCACACGCTTTTACGGCGTGACTCGGGATTTTCGTGAGCAGTATGGTGAAAAGCCGTATCTGGTTTTGAAATCGATTCCCAAAGTCAGCAAAGGCACGGACATCGACTTCCCGTTTCGTAGCGTTAATTTTGGCCAAGTGCCGTACGTTATTCTTACCGATAACGTTCGCTACATGGTAGGGGCTCGCACTCCGCAGGGTTATCGCATATCCAGCGTAACGCCAGCAGGGATTGAGCTGGTGAAAGGCGGGCGCGTTATCACTATTGAACTTGGATACGAAGGCGAGAAAAACCATGACAAATCTTGAACAGATTCTAAATAACGACCTAAGTGGCATTGAAGTGCAAAACATTAAGAGCAAGCTCTTACAAGCACAGGCAGCGGTAAAGCGTCAGTTGGACTTGGGATGTCCTCCGCAGCAGTATCAATTGCTACTAAAACAGTATGAAGCATACACAGCGGCACAGGTTGTGATTGAAGCATACGAAGCTAACCAAAAATAAAGGGAAATCCTATGTCATTTTACGATGCGACCAACAGTGTAAACCTCGATGACGTTAAAACGAAACTTGAGCAACAAGCGAAAGACGCGAACAAATCCGTCACCGATGCAATTAAAAATCTAGAAACCAACGCGGACGATCCATCTAAGCTGGCTGAACTTCAGCACGCTATCAACAAATGGTCGGTGGTATACAACATCAACGCGACCACCACTCGTGCGATCAAAGATGTAATGCAGTCGATCCTGCAGAAGGTGTAATGCATGGAACGAGAATTACGCCAGCTGTTGGCTGAAATTGCTTTGATGGCGACGGGGATGCATCGTCATCAAGAGGCCAATACGATTGCCGATTGCCTTGAGGAGACCTCGAACTCTGAAGAAGTCGTAGCAATGATTCGTGCGATGAGCCTGATGAACAAAGGCGCGTACGAAGAGGCACATCGATTACTTGAGCCACTTTGCACCGCGTATCCTGACCTAATCAGTTTGGCGGCACTAGCGGCTGCAAAAGCAGGGTTACTAAGCCAAGCTGAACGTTGGATGGAACTGGCAGCTCAAGGCAGCGAAGAGAGCCAAGCTTTTGCGGCGAGCTTCACCCAAGACATTAGGAATCTTGGATGAGAGTCGACCCTAACTTTGTCGGACAAACGCCCGCTCATTCAACCGATGTTCGTCACTATGAACGCGACGATGCGAAGCGAATGAGCGAGCTTATGACGAGAGAAACCACGGCCGAAGTTTCTCGCTCAGTTCCCAAAGACACGCTGACAAAAGTAGAAGAGAAACTCAACGCAATTAAAGATTGGTATGCGTCGATCAAGGAAGCAGAGACTGTCTCTAAACAAAGCGTGCTTTCTTCGTTAAAGGACGTTTTTTCTGATCCTCAAACACAAAAAGAAGCGCTGTGGTACGCCTTTCATCAGGCGAAAAGCGCCAAAGGAACGGATGATGCCGTTCCAGAATTATTGAGCGTTCTGAAACAAGAGTTGCTCGGAGATTTTGCAGGCCAGTTAATGGCTGAGCCGCCAACAGACAGAGCAGCATTAAAAGCTATGCTTGCGCAAAGTTTCCCGCTTGGCGCTCAGAAAGAACAAGCGCTTTGGCATTGTTGGGCTGAGCTAAAGTCTTTGCCAGAGATGACATCAACAGTCGATTTAGTACGTGAAGAGCTGAGTTTTGTTATCCAAAAAAACGCGATGGTGAAGAACATCATGACTCACAGCCATAAGTTAGATTTGTCGTAGGAGTACACATGATCAATACACAGTACACCGAGGTGATGCAAACCAACCTTGAGAAGTTGCAAGATGCTCAAGTCGAAGACGGGCTGATTGAGCGTTTTGAACAAGCCATGTCCATTCCGGAGGGGAACAACGGTTTAGAAGGCGGTTTGCTAGAAAACATCAGCGAACTAAAAAACACCATCGACAATGCAAAAAGCAGTCTGCAAGACAGCATGAAAATGGTCGGTGACGATCCAGCGCAACTGTTGCAAATGCAGTGGGCGTTAACGCGAATCACGTTTCAAGAAGAGTTGATCGCGAAAACCGTGGGTAAAACCACACAGAATGTCGAAACGCTTTTGAAGGCGCAGTAATGATGAAGAATAAAATGCGCGCGCTTTGCCTTGTATTGGCGCTGTTTTTGGTGGGTTGCCAAACCGAGCTTTACACCAATGTAAGCCAAAAAGAAGGCAACGAAATGCTGTCGATCTTGTTATCGGAAGGCGTGGTGGCGACCAAAGAACCGGACAAAGACAACAAAGTGAAATTGATGGTCGATAGCTCGCAAATTGCGTTCGCTGTTGATGCATTAAAACGCAAAGGCTACCCACGAGAGCAGTTCTCGACGTTAAAAGAAGTGTTTCCAAAAGACGATTTAATCTCCTCGCCATTGGCGGAAAGAGCGCGTTTGGTTTACGCAAAATCGCAAGAATTGTCATCAACGCTGTCGCAAATTGATGGTGTGCTGGTGGCGCGAGTTCACGTGGTACTCGAAGATCAAGATCTTCGCCCAGGCGAGCGTCCGACTCCTGCTTCGGCATCGGTGTTTATTAAACATGCTGCCGATGTGGCGTTGGACTCTTACGTTCCTCAAATCAAATTGTTGGTGAACAACAGTATTGAAGGGCTGAATTACGACCGCATTAGTGTCGTGATGGTGCCATCTTCGGAGGTGCGAGTGACGACTCAAAGCAACCAATTTAAAAGTATTTTGTCGGTGCAAGTTACCAAAGAAACGGCGAACCATCTCATCGGGATTTTAGTGTTTATGGTACTGCTATTGATTGGCTCGAATGTCGCGACGTTCACGTGGTGCCGCAGGAGCGCAAAGCGTGGTTAAACCTGAAACACCGATGGCTCAGGTACTGCATCAGTTCAACTACTGCCCATGCCAGTACCTAGAGCAAAACTGGATCGTGCCAAAGCAGCCTTGGCTTCTTAATCTGGATGGCTGGCGAGATAACCCAAACTTCAACCTTTGGTGTCTAGAAGAGTGGGCGCTTGCGCCTGTTCCAGAAACGGCTTTTAACAAGCCACACCATAGCTTGGCTCTGCTTCCTCCTGATGCGCTCAGTACGTTAATGCTCACCATTGGCGGGGCGTTGCACAGTTTTGCGATGCGCCAAGTGGTACTTAAAAAGCCCAAGCAGTGTTTGAACAACGTGTTTGGTTTGGATATCGCCCGTTTTCTTATTCAGCAAGGGCCGATGTTGTTGTCACAATGGCCGAAAGGTTGGCAAAAAGCGTTACCAGACGTGATGAAAGAAGACGAAGTTGAACGTCACATGCTCAAACAGGGCTACGCATGGATGAAGTTCATCTTAGCGAGCTCTTCTCACGATATTTTGCTCCGTTGGCAGTTCAAGCTCGATCAATCACTTAGCCAAGTGAAAGAAAACACCTCTTGGCTCGTTGAAGAGCAGCGTGATCTCGCGTACCGACTCACCAAAAAAATCGCAAAACAGGTTATTCCCCAATGGTTTCATTTGTTGAAATAAAAACCGACAACTTGCAGTTAGCGCCAGGTTTAAAGGTGCTCAAAGCCAAGGATTACGTTAGTTATCTCGATTCGCAACATTTGGTTGAAGCGGCGAATTCGAAAGCCGACAGCATCATTGCTAAAGCGCAGCAAGCGTATGAAACCGAAAAGCAGCGCGGCTATCAAGATGGTTTGGAGCAGGCGAAAATAGAAAATGCGCAGGCGATGGTCGCTACTTTGGCTCGCTGCAATGAATATTACCTGCAAGTTGAGCACAAAATGACGAACGTCGTCTTAGACGCGGTGCGTAAAATCATCGACACATTTGATGACGTTGACACCACGATCAGCGTGGTCAGAGAAGCGCTGCAATTGGTGAGTAATCAAAAGCAAGTGATCTTACACGTTCATCCTGAGCAAGTGGTTGACGTGAGAGAGAAAGTTGCTGGCGTTTTGAGTGATTTTCCTGAAGTGGGTTATGTCGATGTGGTTGCCGATGCGCGCCTCAAAAACGGAGGCTGCATACTGGAAACCGAAGTCGGCATTATTGACGCCAGTATCGATGGACAGATTCAGGCGTTAAAGCAAGCGATGGTGAAACAACTCAGTGAGCGGAAAATGACGTCATCAGAGTAGGGCATCCCCGCCAAATCAATCGAACACAAAGCTCAGCACATTGCTGAGCTTTGTTGTTTTCAAACGTCTTAAAACGAAAAAAATCCGACCATCTTTAGCATATTAATCGCGACGAATGATGAAAAATAACAGCATCAAAACGGCCTGAGTCACTCTGTTTTCATGACTCGTCCGCCGAATTCGTAACAAGCACTATAGGATTATTCATTCAAATGGCTAATGGATTTATTACCGCTTTGATGACGGATTTTGCTCACCGTTGCCAAATAGAACAACTGGTTTTTGATGGCGACGATTGCTGTCATCTTTTGATTGACCAAGACACGGCAATCACTGTTCGTGCTGAGGATGATCGCCTGACGCTCATTGGCTTGATTTCTGGCGACAAACCAGAACATGACGTGATGCTGCAATACATGAAAGCGTCGCTCACTCAAGGCTCACCAGCCGTTTACTGGGACGAGGAAGTCGGTTTTGTTGGCTTTGTTCATCTAAGTCAGCAATGGCTGGATGCAGCGATGTTGGATGAATCTCTCGGCAATTTCATTGAGTGGTTAAAAAGCACGACCAACTCAACAATCAGTGACGAGCCAAGCGCGCCAGTGATGGATGCTAACCAATTCTCTACATTAAGGGTGTAAATCATGATCAGTTTTGGAAGTGTGAGTGCATTGCAAGCGGCGATGCCACAAGCTCGTAATGAGATTCTAAATGAAGGCAAACTCAGCATTGGTGGTAAGGAATATACGATCAATGCTGCTACTCAAGAGTTTACACGCGCAAACCCTACAAGTGGTGCAGTCGCGCGTTTCTTTGAAGCTACTGGGAAATTATTTCGTGAAGGCAGCACGCAGTCTGTGGCAAAAGCGATTACAAAAGCAGTGTTTGACAACGAACAGGGACAAGCTCAGCGTTTGCAAACATCGTCTTCTGTCGAGCATGGTCAGATGTTGTTTAAAGACGCGAACCTCAAAACGCCTTCAGATGTTCTGAATGCGTTTGCGAAGTTGGACAGCAAAATGGTGAAGTCTCACGCCGCTGAGCTGAGCCAACTTGCCGAACGAGCCATGACAGAAGTGATGCTAGAGACGGATTCTGGCAAGAACCTCAAAGCGCTGATTGGTGATGATGCCGTTAAGTCGCTCGCGGTGCGTGTGGTGAAAGATTACGGTGGTGGCGTGGCGGCTGCTCAGAAAAATCCAGAAGTACGCATCAACCAAATGCAAGCTGTCTTTGACATGGAGGTGATGCACCTAAAAGCAGCGCAGCGACATATTGAAGGGTTAGCAAGTACGGATTTAAACCAAGGTGTGTATGCAGAAGGTCTTCCTGAAGACGCTTTCAATAAAGCTGGCGTGGCCAACAATGTTGAACGCGCAGCGGCTTGGATCATCAACGCTTCAAACTCAAAAGGGAACGATGCGGAAAACATCACGTCATTATTGAAAGAGTACGCGACCAACGGTAAAGACTTGCTGAATATGGACAACCTAAAAGAGTTGCACGCTCGTTTGGTACCAAATGTAGAACGCGATTACCGTGGGCCAAATATCTCTGGCGGCACATTACCATCTAGCATTGGTGGGGAAGGCATGTTGAAGCAACACATTGAAGGCTTTTTGAAAGAGAATCCCGTTGCGGACAAAGACCTCGGTAAACATTTATTTGCTGGTGTGATTGGTTATCACGGCTTTACCGATGGCAACGGACGCATGGGGCGCATGCTTTATGCCATCGCTGAACTGCGTAATGACTCGTTCAATCCTCTGGCGATGAATGCCGAAAATAGCCTTCACGGTATCAAATAACTTAGCGCACCAAATAACTCAGTGATTTTCGGTGTTGGTATTTGTATGTTGGTAAGAGCGGCGAGCGCCGCTCTTTTTGTTGCCGCTGTTCATGCGATTCAATCTCATCGACTTTTAAAACGGCCAATAGCAATAAAATTCGGACGTTTAAATAAAGTCCAACTTCAAAGCTCACCCTAAAATGTCCTTCATCGTTATGCGCTTAATTCAATAAGCCGTCATCAAATTTAACAGGACACAACATGGATACCGGAAAGATCAATATTCTTCTCGCAGAGCTAGGGGATTCACTCAACCTTGAGCGTGTTACAGAGTTTGAGCATCAAATGTGGTCACTCTGTTTCAGCGAAGATAACGCTATCGATGTGCAATTTGTGCAAGAGAAGAACGAGGTGCTTGTCTCAAAAAGCCTAGTGGTAGAGAAAGATATTCTCACCGCCGACAAGCTCCAAGTGCTGCTGGAATACAACTTTTTGTATCGCGAAACGGGCGGAGTGCAGTTTTGCATCAACCCAACCACCAAAGACATTTTGCTTCAAATCGCCATCACGGCAGACACCGAGATCAGCCAATTAGCCAACGTGATCAGTCAGTTGAATGAGTTGAGTGACACTTGGGTGCAACTGTTCCAAAACAACACGGTTGTCGATTTTAGCCAACAAACTGGCTCACACCCGTTTATTCAAGTTTAAGGTTTTTACATGGTTAATATCAATACGTCACACATGCAGTCGTTGAGCCAGCTGACGTCACATTTGGCGACACAGAATCAAGCGGACGATAAAGAGATTCGAGCACACAACGGCAAAGACATTTTCGTAAAAGAAGGTGCGCCAAAAAACAAAAGCGTGAGCGCTCGTATTAGCCATCAGAACAAAGCGAAAGACATCGTGGTGAATCTGCTCACCAAGCAGGGCATTCCAAAAGATGTGGCGAAGCAAATGCTACAAAACGTGCTCAATGGCGAAAATAAACTGACGCTCGGCAATTTGAAAAATCTTGAAAGATTGTCGTCTGGCCCAAGTTCGCATTGGCCTACCGCACAAACTGACACCTCGTCTTCCAAAACCAGCAAAGCCTCATCCAGCGTGGCGCTGATCAACGGGCACAAAGACAACCTTCAAAAGCTGGGGGATTTTGCATGCACAGACTTAAATACGTTTGGTCAAAAAGGGTCGCAGTTTTATGAAACAAAAGGCGCGCCAAGGTTAAAAGCTCTTTACGCGAACCAAGCACGTATCGCGCAAGATCAAAGAGCGACCATGTCTGCCAGCGCAGTTCAAGCTGCCGCTCAAAGAGGCAATGCTCCGCAGCTAAGTACATTACAGAACATTGCTAAGTATGTACAAAATGCCAAGGCAGGTTGCTGTACCACATTTGCTTTCGCTGCCGCTGCTGAAATGATTCAAGGCATGTCGGGCACACCAGAAAACCAGCCAAAAGTAGAAGTTGTGGCGTTTAAAAAAGGCCATTCTGGCACGCATCTTTATGTATTGGTGGGGAGACAAGAAGGCAGCGACATTAAAGACCCATCGACATGGAATAAAGACGTAAAAATCGTCGACCCTTGGGCGGCGTCAGCGTTTGGTGCGACCATGTTCGGTGATGCCCAACGCCCGCCAGTATCGAACATGTTCCCACCAACAGAAGTGATTTTCGATAGCCACAAACTCGGTTAATCGAGGTTTGTACGTTGATTTAACATCGAACATGAAAATCGAACCCGTAAGAAAAGAGCAGCTGAGTGTTGCTCTTTTTTTATTTATAAACCAAATAGTTAAGTTGAGGTTGTATCTGAGGTCATTGTCACAAAGAAACGGTGAAAGTGACAAAAATAAAACCATTAGCGACATCGTCAAAATAGGAATCGGTGTTCAATAGAGTGACGGAAACAAGAGGAAAGATTATGAACACGATTCAACCACTGCTCGATGAGTTTTGTCGTTTAAATGAATTACCACCGCTCATTTTAGAAGATGGAAATCGTTGTCAGCTTCTCGTTGATGATCGATTCGTGCTGTACTTCACCGCCACAGAAGATGACGCCTTAATGCTCTCTGTTGCGTTTGGCGGCTTAGAAAAATCGGGAGAGTTGCGCATAAGAGGCTTAGAGCTATTAGCCCGCGCAAATTACCAAAGAGTAGGCAGCGGCAACTTGGCGTTATCGCTCGCCCCGAATGGTCGACAACTTGTCTTAGCGGGTCGCCAACCTACCGAGCATCTTAACTCAGCCAACTTGACAGTTTGGTTCCACGAAATCATCGAACAGACCGAACTTTGGCAAGCGCGTTTTGCCATGTTGGATCAAGATCTTTCAGCCACTTCAAATCATGAACAAAGTCATGTTCAACCACTGCGTGTGTAGGAGGGAGTTATGGTGAATACAACGCAAAAAATCAGTCAAAGCCCAGTACCCGATTTGGAACAGTTTCGTGCCATTGCCGCGCAAAAAGATGACCGAGTAATCAGCAAAAGAGGCGAAGTCAAAGAGCCATCTACGTTCCATAAAGGCCACAAGTTTGCTTCGGTTAGCGAAGGCGTATTAAGAAAAAAATACACCAAGTTCTTCCAAGAAAACATCAAAACGCACCTCGACTTGAAGCAGGCACTGCTTAAGGAAGAAAAACCAGAAACCGCGCTTTTGGCTTATTCATTAGTCAGTCCGTCAGGCTACCGAGGAGAACCATTAACCGAGCGAAAAATCTTGGAAGTGGTGAGCCTACTTGATGAAGTAAAAGTCGACGGTGACACCTATCAGCAGCTCAAAAATACGTTTGATTCGATCAGCAAAGATCCGCGTATGCAAGTCAGTTTGGAAAACCAGTATCCTGGGAAAATGGACGGTTTCGGCGCGCAGTTGTTGGAAATGGGAAAAGAGAAGCTGAAAGGCTCGGGTGTTAACGCTGCCATCAATTTGGCGTTACCCGGCGTAGGCTTGCTCGTCGCCACAGGGCGTGAACTTCATAAAGCGTCCGTCAATGGCGATGCCGAAGCGTATCATCATCAACTCGAACAAATCTCGCAATTGCCGGGAAGAGATCAGCGCTTATCGATGCCAATGCAACAAACGTTAGCCATTGGTCACGCGATGTTGTCGGCTGAGGGTGCAGTTGGTGCCACACTTGGCATGGCGACAGGTGGTTTGGGTACGTTTGGTGTAAGCTCTGTGGCGACGGCAGGGGTTACGCCGATAGCAAAAGAAGCTATTGGAACTGCTTTAGCCACTGGCATTATCAGCGGCGGGGGCTTTGTTGCTGGCCAAGCTGGGGCGTATGGCTTAAATAACGAAGTGCAAGACCAACTCAAACAAGGGCCAATGTCTGGTGTGCTGCCACGTTTGGAAATTTCAAACGTGAAGGGCGATTTCACTTTTAGCATGCAAGAGCCGGCGGCAGTTCGCGCACTGATGGCGTATCTTGGTCCTAAAGAAGATACATCAATGAGCTCACCTCAAGCGCCAAAAGAAGCGCAAGAGATGGAAGCCGCACGTTTAACACTCAAGCAAATGCTTGGCTCAAGCCCGAATGAACACCTCGTTCCAGATGTCGATTCACTGCTTAAACTGAGCGATGAAGACATGCCAAGTCAGACGGAATCTACGGCGAACGGTGCATTTAAAAAGCTGTTAAGTGAAGATTGGGATTGGCTGATGCCTGCTGTCCGAGCAATGGATAAAGGTGAAGCGAACAAAATCAACGAGAAGTTGACGTACAAGCTGCCTTTGGACGCGGCAAACGGACGTGTGTATCTCGATAAGAGCCCGAACCTAAGTGACGCCCAGCTTGATGCATTAGATAAACTCGGCTCACCAAGCCAGTTACGACTAATGTACTTAGCCGAAGGCTGGATTTAAAAGAAAAGGGAGCATTCGCTCCCTTTTTTCCTATTATATCGCCGCTTAAACAGTGCCATGTTTAACGTGAACTCATTGATTGGGGTTGAGATAGTCAAACGCGGCTAACATTTCGTCCGTAGATAATTGGTCTCCCATTCTTCCTCGTTTTACATATTGATGCTCGAAGCTTGTTGCGCCTTTGGCTCGAACTAATGCAGCAAATTCGTCAATAAAGTGTTGTTCAAATTTACTATTGAACGAGTTAAACAATATGACCCGTTTGTTGGTTAAATCGTTGTCTTTCACAAATTGCCAAATAGGTGGGGCTGGACTGTATAACCAAATAGGAGAGCCGAGATAAACCGTATCGTAAGAGGAGAGGTCGATATGCTGTGGGACGATCTCTGCAACATTACTTCTGGCATCTTTCAACGCACTTATCCATCCTGGAATGCCGAGCGCGTAGCTTTTGGCAAAAATTTCATAAACATGCCCATTTGTTTTATTGGCAATATGTTCGGATAGAGTGGCGGTATTTCCTGAGCGAGAGAAAACGACGATTGCGGTTTTAGACTCATCGGTTAACGAGCGCTGCAGATGTTGCTGCTTTTGTTTGTGCTTGCGGTATTGTGAGTTTTCGATTTGAGTAACGACGAGAGCAACCACCATCAAAAATACGAACAATATAAATAGAACGATGAGCGTCCATCGAAACATAGTCACTGACCTATGGCTATTAACTGAGAAATAGGAATAACAGAGAAGAAAGAGTGCGACCGGTTTGGTGGCACTCTTGATTTCAGATTACTTCAAATGCTTATCCAAGAAGGGCGCGACTTTCTCCATTGCCATGCCAACTGCTTGAGGATGGTCATACAACTCATAGTGAGACCAGTTTTCTAGATCAACTAGTTGGCGATCCTTTGATACGACAGCTCGACCATAAACCTCCTGACCATCACGATAAGCGCCAAACGCTCCCACTTTTTGACCAATCACGGTCATCACTGGTTGAGTTAATAAGGTTTCAGTGAAGGCAAAAGCATCCCAACTTAGGGTTTTCTGAGCATGAGAAAACAACATGCGCGTGGCTCCGCCTTCAGTCTGTCCGCGAGGCGTTTTATAGTAGTCAGTAGCCTCAAACACATCGCGCTCAGTTAAGCCATTTTCTTTGGCAAACTCTAGGCTTGGTGGAAGAAGTTCGTTGACTTGTAATTCTCCGCCGCGAGCTTCAGCGGTACGCTGTGCCGCCATTGCTTCCAGCGTGCCATTTGGGTCGTACAAGCTGAATCCTTCACGGAATAAGCGTCCCACATTGACTGGCGTAATGCCAACTACCGCTTTCAAACGTTTTTCTGTTAAAGCGGCACTGATGACATAAGCCCCGCCACCGCAAATTCCCAAGCCACCAATTCGAGTTTCATCGACATACGGCAGGGTTACTGCGTAGTCGATAACGCGACTGATGTCTTCAACGCGTTGGCTTGGGTCTTCAACATAACGAGGTAACCCTCCAGATTCACCTTGAAAGCTCGCATCAAAGGCGATCACCACGTAACCAAGTTCAGCTAATGCTTTTCCGTATACCGCGCTTGACGTTTGCTCTTTGCAACTGCCAAATGGGTGAACGCTTATCATGGTTGGGTAGCGTTTGGATTCATCAAAACCTTTAGGTAGCAGAATAAGTGCCGCTATATCCCAAGCCATATCTGCGTTTCTAAATGTTACTTTTTGAGTGTTCATATCTTTGTTCCTAGTTTCAAATTTGGCTCGAGATCGCAGAGCCAAACTATCTGGTATCTCAAATCAATCTGTTAAAGCGTACGTTGGAAAAACGGCGCTAGAGCGCCAATCGCTTCTGCGATAGGGTTTTCACCATCATAAAGATCCATGTGATTTGCGCCGTCAACGACATACATGTGTTTATCCGTACTCGCCGCTCGTTCCATTAGGTCATCGCTCATCCATTTACTGCCAGCCTCGCTACCGACAACGGTCAGCAATGGCTGAGTCAAGAACGCTTCTGCTTTGAAAAACGCATCGTAAGTGATGATTTGATTCAAACTACGTGCGGTTGCAAAGCCCGGCGCTGTGCAATATGCCGCGCGATCGGTGTGGTAATACTCCCACGCTTGGCGTAACTCTTCGTTTGGCGCGTCTTCTTCTTTTAACGGTGCCATTGGGATTGTGACAAATTCAGCACCGCTCGCGTCTGAAGTTCTGGCGAGTGATCCCGCCTCGATGTAAGGGATGGCGTCGCTGTCTTTTACACTGTTATCCCAACCATTACGGAACATTTGACCGATATTAACCATGCTGACGGTACCGACAGCCTTAATGCGGCGGTCATTAATCGCTGCGTTCGCGGTGTAACCAGCACCTGCACAAATCCCCATTGCACCAATGCGTTCGTTATCTACGTAGTCAAGAGTGGTGAGATAATCGATAACGGCACTTACATCTTCGGTACGAATGTGAGGGTTTTCTAGTTGGCGAGGCTCACCTGTACTTTCGCCCTGAAACGATGCGTCGAATGCGATAGTCACGAAGCCATGTTCTGATAGTTTTTTCGCGTAGGTTCCCGCTGTCTGCTCTTTAACGCCGCCACCAGGATGAGAAACTACAATGGCAGGATACGGTTTAGATTCATCAAAGTTTTCAGGAACGTTAATCACCGCTGCAATAGAGATACCCAGACCATTTAGATTTTTGAAAGTAACTTTAGACATAACGAAATTCTCCTGTAGCGTTTCACTGTTTTGTCTCGTGGGGCGTAAGCCTTGAGTTAATACTAGTGAACGAACTGTATTAGATAAATATCGTTTTACACACATGACTGTTAAGTTATACTTAACAAATGGCTATTGAACCTTCCCTAATATCTTCACTAACGTGGTTTGCGCATGTAGCGCGCCATCGTAGTTTTACGAAAGCCGCCTCCGAAATGGGAGTGACGCGGGCTGCATTGTCGCAGCATGTGAAAGGGCTAGAAAAACAACTTCAAGTCAGGCTGCTAAATCGCACGACACGAAACATGTCTCTGACCGAAGAAGGGCAGCGTTTGCTCGACACCCTTCATCCTTCATTGAGCAATATTGAGCAAGCCCTAAATTCGCTGAATGATTTACATATCGAGCCCGCGGGGCTCATTCGTATTAGCGTGTCTAGAACAGCCGCTCGGCTTCTTATCGAGCCGCACTTGGGGGAGTTTTTATCTCGTTATCCGAAAATACGTTTAGAGCTGATCATGGATGACGGTCTGACAAATATTGTTGCGGAAGGGATGGATGCAGGAATACGTTTAGGTGTTAGCTTGGATGAGCACATGGTCGCGATTCCAATCACTCCAAATCTGACAAACGCGATAGTCGGTTCTCCAGATTACTTCAAGCGATACGGCAAACCTGAAACGCCGAATGACTTAGAGCATCACAACTGCCTCGCGTACCGTTTTACCTCAAGTGGCACACTCGACCATTGGTCACTCACGTCTCCTGATGTTGATAAACATACGGTGATATTTGAACCGAAAGGCAATGCGGTGTTCAACGACGATTACAGCATGTTGCAAGCTGCTATTCAGGGTGTGGGACTTATCAAGCACATTGATTTATGGGTATTGAAGTATCTTGAAGAAGGGAAACTGGAGCGCGTTTTTGTTGATTGGTGTAAACCGTTTCCGGGCTTTTATCTCTATATCCCTTCACGTGAAAACATGCCCAAGAAAATCCGCGTCCTTATGGATTTTCTGATTGAAAAGCGCGCTGAGCTTTAGGTTTACAAGTAAATCATACGTGCTTTCTGCAGACGTATCCGTGCTAGAAATGTTAAATCAACCTGAGTTTTATTGAGGACAAAGCAACGTACTTTGCCCTTTGAATAAAACTATCTTTGAGTACCATCAGATTCCAATGACGCCAGCCAACGGAGCACTTCTGCCGTGGCTTCAATTAATTCGCTTGGGATGTATTGGTCAACGTTGCCGTCGGCATAAAGCGCACGCGCCAATGGCACTTTTTGCATTACTGGCACGCCTTCTTCTCGTGCAATTGCAATCATGCGTTTAGCCATCGCATCGGTTTCCATCAGAGTGATCACAGGTAAAGGTGTTTCGCCTTTTTTGTAGTACAGACCAACCGCGATATGAGTTGGATTCGTTACTAATACGTTGGAGCGCTTAACGTTTTCGCGTTGATTAGAAGCTTGAAGTTCTTGATGAAGCTGACGGCGTTTACTTTTGATTTCCGGGCTGCCTTCCATCTCTTTGTATTCACGTTTCACTTCGTCCTTGCTCATTTTGAGCTTCTTCGTGTGGTCAAACTTTTGGTAGGCAAAATCAGCCGCAGCTATCACAACAAAACCAACCGATGAAATGATCATCAATTGTTTAATCATAACTCCCGTCACCGCAGGGACACATTCCAATCCACAAGTTGGAATTTGCATCAAGGTGTTGATGTTGCCCCGCAACGTAACCCAAATGATGCAGGAAAGCAGAGACACCTTGAGTATTGACTTGATGAACTCAATGACGCTTTTTAGTGAGAAGATGCGCTTTGCGCCCTCGACAGGGTTGATTTTCTTAATGTCGGGCTTGATGGACTCGCCACTAAAAAGAAAACCAAACTGTCCCATGTTAGAAAAAATCGCGATAAGCGCGGCGACCAAAATAATTGGAGCAAGGAGGTAGGCCATCTCTTTGGCGATAGCGATGGCAACATCGATCAATGCGTCTTGAAAGCCTTGATATGCGAGCTCGCTTGGCAGCAAAAGCAGGGCAGAGATGTGCGACATGTAGTAATCGGCAAAGGCGAACAGTACGGCGATGAGAGCCAGAATTAACGCCGAAGAGACGATCTCTTGGCTCTTCGCGACTTGTCCTTTTTTTCGGGCGTCGCGGAGCTTTTTGGCGGTGGGTTGTTCGGTTTTTTCACCACTCATAGAACATCCTAACCTTTATTTCCAAATCGTGTTGAGCTGATCGCCAAAGCGAGTGATGCCATAAAATAGTGCTTCAAAGTGATCCATCATTAATCCGAGATAGACGATCAATAACACACTCGCGATGGCACTTTTGATGGGCATCGCCAAGAAGAAAACGTTGAGTTGCGGCGCAAAGCGGCTGATCAGCGCAAGGCCAAATTCGGCTAAGAACATCGCGAGCACAAGTGGCGCCGACATTAAGACTCCAAGCCACATTAACTGTTGAAACTGATCATAGAAAAAGCTTACCCACGCGTCCGTGACCATCGGAAAAAAGCCGAGTATTGGCCAAGTGGTGTAGCTTTTAAACAGAGCGTAGATAAATGCAACAAAGCCACCGCCAGAGAAGAACAAGGTGATCAACGTTTGGGTGAGTAACACCGCCGTAGGGGTGGATTGAGAACCCAGCGTTGGGTTGAACATGCTTGCCATCGCCGCACCGCGTTGGTTATCCACCAAAAAGCCAGTGGCTTCAATCGCCCAAAAAGGAATGGCTGCGACAAAGCCAATCAGCATACCCAGCAAGACTTCTTTGCCTAGAATCACAATCAACCAAAGGCCGTCAGTTTCGGCGGGCAATGCTTGCTCGTTTACGACGGGAAAAATAAACAAAGCAAGTGAGCAAAGTACGCCGTTACGGATCATTGCGCCGCCAAGCATCTGTTTACTCAAAATAGGCAGAAAGATAAAGCACGCCATGAGCCTTGGTAGCGTTAAGCTATAAAGAAACAAAGCTTGGTGTAAATCGTCGTAACTCATCGTATTTGTGGAATTTTATCCAGAGCGAGTGAGGCAAAAGCGTGCAGCTCTGCACCTAGCCACTGCGTTGTGATGAACAGGGTGATGATCACGGCAATGAGCTTCACGACAAACCCTAACGTTTGCTCTTGTACCTGAGTCAGTGCTTGGATCAGCGACACTAAGGTGCCGACTAATGCTGCGACCAAAATTGGTGGCAGCGACAAGAACAGAACCAAAGTGAGTGCTTGCGTTGTGAAATGGATGATTTCTGCAGGATTCATTCTCTCTCCTTCATCAACCGTAACTCAGCACTAAGCCGTGCGTGAGTTTTGTCCAGCCATCAAGCAAAACGAAAAGCAGTAACTTGAAGGGCAGAGAAATGGTCATCGGTGACACCATCATCATCCCCATTGCGAGCAGAATATTGGAAACAATCAAATCGATAGCGATAAACGGCAAGTAGAGTAGGAAGCCGATTTCAAAAGCCCGCGTTAACTCGCTGACCGTAAATGCAGGCAGCAACAGCAATAAGCTGTCGGATTCCAAACGGTCCACGTATTTTTGTGGCCACAGCGTGCGTGCTGCGTCGGTAAAAAATATCGCTTCGGTTTCACGAATGTGCTTTTTCAAAAACTCGCGATACGGCTGTAAACCACTTTCAATCAGGCCCTCAACGCTGGCTGAGTCTTCCAAAGAAATGTCGTGCTGTTTTACGTAATCGTACGTTTCAAAGCCAACCGGTGCCATGATGAAAATCGACAAAATGATCGCCAAGCCATACAGCGCCATATTCGGCGGAATCTGTTGTACGCCAAGCGCATTTCGCAGCAGCGAAAACACGACCGCGAGTTTCACAAATGAGGTCGCCATCATGGCGATAAACGGGATCAATGCCAGCAGCGCAAGGCTGACAATGAGGTTTAGCTCATCAGGTAACTGAATCATGCCGGCTCCTGAGTGCCGCCGAATAATTCAAGCACACGTACACCTAAATGATCGTTGACGTTTACCAGTTCACATTCACCAATGATTTTACCATTCGCGCGCAGTGTCACGGGCTTAGATACCGGTTGGTTGAGCTCGAAAACGTACCCCGGTTGCAGTTGGTTGAGTTGCTCCAGCGTGACGGTTTGGTGGCCGATGTCGAACGTGAGTTCCACAGGCAGTTGCTGGTGGTCTGTGAGTGTTTCGGATGTGTTTACGTCATTCATATTGGTTTCTTTCTCAATGATGTAGAGGGTGTTGTCTTCAAGCTGGCAACGCCACAGATTCTTATTGGATACCTGAAAAATCGCTTGTTGCTGGGCGATGTAGCATTGGTCAAAAAAGATCACGTCTCCAAGCTCTAACGAATGGAATTGATTTAAGTTCAGGTGCGTTTTGCCAAGGCTTAGCCAGACAGGAAGGGCAATATGCTGAGTCAGTTGCGACGAGCATGGCGGCAGTGCATCAACTAAAACGCTTTGACCTTCACTTACCCACAAACAAAGTGATGCGCTCGGTTTGTTTAGCGTCAGCATTAAGGTATTGCGCTGCGTTTCGCTTTGTTCCAGCGGTTGTAATTTGCTGAGGATAGGTAACTGACCAAATAGTCGTTTGAACGCGTCAGCATGAGGCTCAATCTGCGTACTGAGCAGAGCTAACTGCAACGAGTTTGGGAGAGATTCAAACGCTGTCGCATTCAAAGTCAAGTGAAGCCATTGCTGCAGTTGCGCGGAACAAAAATCGACTTGAATGGTTTGTCCACCAACCAGAGTGGTCAAGCGGTAGCCAGAAAATTCCGGTTTTTGCGATGCGGTTATTGAGATGCTGTGCTCGTCACGTCCTTGAAAGTGGCATTGTTTAGCGCAGAGCTGATTGGTCAGCGCAATGCTCTCGGCATCGACTGTTGGGATGGTTAATTTCATTGATCCGCCTCGGGTTGCCATTCTTCATAAACGCTACGTTGTTGGCGTGATTGTTGTTGATCTTGCTGTGTGTGACCGTGTTGCGACGTCTGCTCGCTGATTGAGACGCGCAACGGCTGTTCAAAGCCCATGCGGTTTAAACGTTCTGCCAGATCTTGCCTTGCTTGTTGATTGATGATGGAAAGCGCATGCTCTTGTCGAATCGTCACGCTATAACCTTGCGAATCTAACTTGATGTGGATTTCGCCACCTTTGAGTTGGCCCTCGCTTAGAAACAATCGTACTTCTTTCTCATTCGATGCCGTTGGTAGGGCAACGTACACTTTATCCACCAATTGCTGAATCAGTTGGCTGACTTCACGAGTTGGTTGAGTAGGTTGTGGAGTCGAGATGCCTTTCAAAATCACATCGCCTTGAGTAATCGGTGTCGTGACTGGTTGATGCGTCGGCTTGTCATTGCTTTTTTCTGAATCCAGCATGGCTTTATCTAGCAATGTGCGCTCAGCCTTGCTCGCTTTGGGATGTTCATCATTCGGGAGTGGTGTTTTCAAATTGCGCGAATTAAAGCCAAGTGATGAGTCACCCTCATGCTTGTTTACTTCAGTTTTAGTTGCAGTTTTGTGCACAGTTGAAGTGACAGGATGAGAGGCGAGTGACGCAGAAGTCGCAGACGCAACGGTTGTTGATGCTAATGTCGACGCTAAAGTGTCGGATACCGTTTCAATTGTGTCCGGCTTCGTTCCCGCAGTAGGAATGTGCTTAGTATCTTTCGGCGACTGTGTCGACTCGTGTAACTCTGCTGTTTTAGCAGCCGCGAGTTCGGTTTTAGAATCATCATGATCTTCGACTAAGCGTTCAAATGCGTCTTGCTCGTCAGCGTTTTTCTCACGCTTATTCGAAGGCTCCATTGGTAGTTTCTTATCACCGGTAGTAGGAATTCGAATGTCAGATTTCATGTGTGCGTCCATATCGCTTGGCGTTTTGTCTTGGGTATTCATAGCGATAGGTGACGACGTATCTGATTCGTTGTTTTTATTTTCTGTGACGGCGCCACCACTTTGAGCAAAAGCAGATTTTTCAGCAGTCTTACTCTGGTTGCTACCTGTCGAATGCAGTGACGTAAGAGAGCGCTCTGAGTAATTTTCAGTAAACGGTTTTTTAGCTTCTAAAGCCGCTTGATTGTTAGTTTCATTTGGCTGTGGTTTGGTTTGGTCTGGGTTTTCCTTGAGCGCACGCTCAAAACGCGATTGAAGCATGGCATGATCGTCAATCGGCATTGGAGATTGTGGTGAATGAGGCTGCGTACTTGGGGTATCCGTACTTGGTTTAATGCGCATGATGAACCTTTAGATAATATCGACAGTGCGAAACTCTTCTTGCTCGAGTTCTTCTTGGTACTGTTGTTGGCGCGATTGTTCCGCGATTTCTTGTTGTTGCAACTGAACGAATTTTTCTTTGGTTTTATGGGCTTGAAGGGCCTCTTGTTGTTTTTGTTTTAGCAGAGTGCGCTCTTGTTCTAACGTCACTTTTACTTCTGCTACGCGCTGCTTGAGCTCGGCTTCCCGTTCTCTAAGTAGGGCGATTTCTTGTCTTAGCGTTTCCAGCTCTTTAAGAAGCACGGTTTGCTGTTTGGCTTTCGCGAAGCGGCGTTCTTCCTCTTCCTGACGCCAAACGTGATAGTCCGCTACCGAGCGTTCTGCTTTTTGCAGCTCTGCCGCCACGTTGGCAACTCGGTATTCTTGGCGTTGAACGGCTTTATCGGCGCGGTCTGCACGAATTTTCTTAATTTCTAATAATCGTTCGATCATTGACCTGCGATGCCTTTCAGTTGAGCGATAGCACCTTCAAGGTCGCTTGGCTCATGGGTACCTTGACGTAAAAAGGCGCGAATATCGTCACTTTGCGCGATTGCCAGATCGGCACGCGGGTCAGCGCCATGTTGGTACTCGCCGATTTTGATAAGCAGCTCGACTTCTTCATATTTCGCCAACATTTCACGCAGATGCGCGGCAGATGCTTGATGATTCGGCTCGACAATTTGGTTCATTACTCGGCTTGCAGAGCGGAGCACATCGATGGCCGGGTAGTGGTTCATCGCCGCCAATTTCCGCGAAAGGATAATGTGTCCATCCAGAATGGATCGCGTTTCATCTGCGACAGGCTCGGTCATGTCGTCACCTTCGACCAATACGGTGTAAAGGGCAGTGATAGAGCCTTTGTCCGATTGGCCTGCGCGCTCCATTAGTTTTGGCAGTGCGGCAAAAACAGAAGGCGGATAACCGCGTCGAGTTGGTGGTTCACCAGCGGCAAGGCCAATTTCACGTTGGGCACGAGCAAAACGCGTGACGGAGTCCATCAGCAGCAAAACGCGCTTGCCTTGGTCTCGGAAATATTCGGCGATTGAAGTCGCAACGAACGCCGCTTTTGCGCGCTCCATGGCTGGTCTGTCGGATGTCGCAACGACCAGTACTGAACGCGCCATACCGTCTTCGCCCAAGTCGTGTTCGATGAACTCTCGCACTTCTCGCCCACGTTCGCCAATCAGAGCCAGAACGGTTACGTCCACGTCCGCAGAGCGAATCAGCTTCGCCAGCAAGGTACTTTTACCGCCACCAGCCGCAGCGAAAATGCCCATACGTTGGCCTTCACCACAAGTGAGCAAACCATCTATGGAGCGAACGCCAAGAGAAATTGGTTTTTCGATCAATTTACGCTGCATCGGTGGCGGGGCATCACGATAAACGGGATACCAAGCACTTGGCTCTTGGCTTTGTGCACCATCGAAAGGGCGGCCCAGTCCGTCGAGGATTTTACCCAGCAAGTGATCGCCAACACCGACTTCGTGCATTTTCCCCATCGGGCTCACCTCGGTATTGGATGAAATGCCAAACATGTTGCCAAGTGGGGTAAGCAGCGCGTGATGTTGTTGAAAGCCGACGACTTCAGCCAGCAACGATAAGGTTTGGTCGGGATTGCGCAGCTCACACAACTCTCCAACGCGTACGCCCGGCACCACAGCCTTGATGATGGTGCCGGTTACTTGTGTAACGCGTCCGCGAATTTGGATCAAACGCGTTTGTTTGATCGCAGATTGCTGAATATCGGTGATGTATGAGAAATCGTTCAATGTAAAAAATATGCGCAATGATTGATGCTGGGAGAATAGAAAGGATGGGGTGGTATTTATAGTGAATATTGGTCGGGAGTTTTTAGAAAACTGAAAACGCCCTAAAAAAACACGTCTGATTTTGACAGCCTGATAAAAACGCACTTCATATAATTCGCTTGTATTGTACGAAAGGAGTGCAAGTGAATGAGCATTATCAATAGTCAGATAGCAACCAACACCAAGTTTGATGCATCGGTCCGAAATGGATTGGAATCGTCTCGTGCGGACAGTGCCGTAAAAGGCAGTTATCGAGGTGAGACAGTGCGCGTGCACAACGCCACTCAATCGCTTTTTGACGCGATGGAAGAGCTCACATCACTTGGCTCCGAAAAAGCAGAAAAAGATCTCACCAAACGCAAAATAAAAGACGGTGGCGTTCGCGTTAACGAAGCACACGAGCTGGTTTCTGATTACCTCAGAAAGGTGCCTGATCTAGAGAAAAACCAAAAAATCAAAGATCTCGCGGCCAAAATGGCGGGTGGCAACATTTCGACCATCGCTCAGCTTCAAGCGTATTTGAACGGGTTTTCGGAAGAGAAAAGCCACCAATACTTAGCTCTAAAAGCGGTGAAGAAATACTTATCGGCCAATCCGGAAAGCAAACACTTATTGGCGCTGATTGACCAAGCGATCTTGAAAATCGAGCAGAACCCGGATTCTTGGTCGCAGATCGACACTGAAATCCGTGTTTCTCATTTCGCTGATGAGTTTAGCAAAGAGCAAGAGTTCAGCTCTCTTCATCAATTGCGCGGCTTTTACCGCGATACGGTGCACAGCTATCAAGGGCTTGGCTCAGCATATCAGGATGTTGTCGAGCGTTTCGGTGAGCAAGAAGTCTCTACTGCGGTGGACTTCATGCTGCAAGGCATGAGCGCCGACCTTAGCGTTCAAGGCAGCAACATTGACTCCGTCAAATTGCAGCTGCTGATGTCCGATATGCAAAAACTCAAAACGTTGAACACCTTGCAAGACCAGGTAGGGCGGCTATTTCAAATGTTCAAACCAGAAAGGATGAGTCATGGCTTATCAGGCTTCTGATTTGATGGCAGACGTAATTGCTCTGGTCGAGCAACGTTGGGTCAGCAGTGAAGAGATTTGGAAGATCGCAACATCAATGGAGTTGGTGGCAATAGAACAGAAAATCGATTTTTTTCGAGAGCTGCACAAGTTGATACGACACATTCCCGTTGATGTATTTGCTGACGACGAACAGAGACAAAACCTAATACAAGCCGCACAAAAGGCGCTAGACGAAGCCATTGATTTAGAAGAAGAGGAAGCGTGGGACGATGAGTTGGATTGATGCATCAGTCGATGAGTTTTGCCGAGGAATGGGTTTAGATGCGGTGGATTTTTCTGCCGCAGGGCGTGTGCAGCTGAGCTTTGAGCAAAGCGGCACATTGCACATAGAAAAACATCATGATCGACTATTCCTTATGTTGGCGCGTGCGTTGTCGTGGCATCAGTCGAGCGAGCGTATTCAGCATGCGCTGCGTTTGTGCCATGCCGAACAGGGTTGGCCATTTGAAATGAAAACCGGTTTGCTCGACGACGAAACCTTGGTGTTTTCCGCCAAAATTGAAGGCGATGAAGTGACGCTGCCGACACTCGAACAAGCGTTCGCTCTTTTAGTGCGTCTTCACGATGAAGTGGCAAGTTGATGACCCGAGTTAGTACGTTAAATGTCGGCATTGAAGCCTTTACTCACGTTTCCCATGGTGAAGTCGAAACGGATTTCCCCAAACGATTTCAGTTACTGCCGGATGGGCAAGCCGTCGCGACTCATTTGGAAAAACTGTATGACCTAAGACCGTCCGATCAATATTTGTTGGCGTTAGCGAAGCCAAAACTGAACCATTGTGAACTGCTTCGTCCAGAAAAGTACCGTCAGCAATTCGACAACACTTTAGCTCGCGTTCAGCAACTCGCACAGGAATCAGGCTCCGCGAACCTTGCTAAAGCCGCCGAAACGCTACAAAGCACACAACTGGACCAGCGTTACCTCACCATGGCGCTCAATCTTCTTATTCAGGTTTAACCCACATGCTAAGCACCAAAGATATTGAACTGCTGCTGGTTCACGCTGCGCTTCAAGTTCAATACCAACAACCCGATCAAGCCATCGCGTTACTAGACGCCGTGTTAGAACTCGAACCAGAACGCGAAGATGCGTTACACACGCTTGCGGTCGCGTGTTTGCAAACAGGCCGTTACACCCGTGCTGTTGCGGTATGTGAAGGCTTACTGAAGTCGCAATCGCAGTCTGTGCAAGCGGCGGGAATTTGGTTTTGCTTGAGCCAAGCGCGCTGGAAACAAAATGACGTCGAGGGCGCACGCCAAGCGCATCGACGCTACCTGCAATCTTTACATAGTGAATCTCATGAATAAGTTGATCGATATTCTAAACAAGGTAGGACAACGCAAAGACATCATGCTCGCAGTGATGTTGCTGGCGATCGTCTTTATGATGATTTTGCCTTTGCCAACTGCACTAGTGGATGTGCTGATCGGCGCAAACATGAGTATTGCTGTCGTGCTGCTGATGTTGGCGATTTACATCACCACGCCACTGGAGTTTTCGGCGTTTCCGGCAGTATTGCTGATAACGACGCTATTTCGTTTGTCGCTGTCTATCACCACGACACGCTTGATCCTGCTTCAAGGCGATGCGGGTCAAATCGTTTACACCTTTGGTAACTTCGTCGTTGGCGGCAACCTTGTCGTTGGTATCGTGGTCTTCCTGATCATCACTATTGTACAGTTTATGGTGATCACTAAAGGTTCGGAGCGTGTTGCTGAAGTTAGTGCTAGATTCTCTCTTGACGCCATGCCGGGCAAACAGATGAGTATCGACGGTGATATGCGCGCTGGAGTTATCGATGTTCACGAGGCACGTCATCGCCGTTCTCTGATCGAGAAAGAGAGTCAAATGTACGGCTCGATGGACGGTGCAATGAAGTTCGTAAAAGGCGACTCCATTGCGGGCTTGGTGATCATCATCGTGAACATCTTGGGTGGCGTCACCATTGGCGTCACGCAAAAAGGCATGAGCGCGTTAGAGGCGCTTGAGCTGTTTGCGATTTTGACCGTAGGTGATGGCTTGGTATCGCAGATTCCTGCGCTATTTATCGCGATCACCGCTGGTATTATCGTTACGCGTGTTTCCCACGAAGACTCGGCCGACTTGGGCTCCGACATTGGTGGGCAAGTCACGGCTCAGCCTCGTGCACTGTTGATTGGTGGTGTGCTGCTGGTCTTGTTCGCTCTGATTCCTGGCTTTCCGAAAATTACATTCCTAGTGCTGGCTTTGGTGGTCGGTGGCGGCGGGGTTTTTACCTCTTCTATCAACAGAAAAAACAAACCAAATCAGAAAGCAGCGATCTGCCGAGCTTTGTCGCGCAGGGAGCGGGTTCTCCTGCCGCAAAACCCAATAAACCAACGCCGTCTCGTGGTAGCAAAGGCAAATTGGGCGAGCAAGAAGAATTCGCGATGACAGTGCCACTGCTTATCGATCTGGATTCTAGCTTACAAGAAAGCCTAGAAGCCGTCGCACTGAACGACGAACTTGCCAGAGTAAGACGCGCGTTGTATCTCGATCTTGGTGTACCGTTTCCGGGAATTCACTTGCGTTTTAACGATGGGATGAAAAACGGCGAATACTTGATTCAGTTGCAAGAAGTGCCCGTTGCACGTGGTCGCATTGAGAAAGACAAATTGCTGGTCACAGAAGGAAGCGACCAGATTGAATTGCTTGGTGTGCCTTTTGAGCAAGATGACGACTTCCTCCCGGGAGTCTCGAGTCTTTGGGTCGCACAAAGCTATCAAGAGAAGTTGACTGCGAGCCATGTCGGCTTCCTTACACCAGACCGCATTTTGACGTTCCATCTATCACACGTATTGAAAGAGTACGCGCAAGATTTTATTGGGATTCAAGAAACTCGCTACCTACTTGAGCAAATGGAAGGCAGTTATTCTGAGTTGGTGAAAGAGGCGCAGCGCATCGTCCCGCTACAAAAAATGACGGAGATTTTGCAACGTTTGGTATCTGAGGACATTTCGATTCGTAACCTTCGTGTCATTTTGGAGGCCATGGTCGAGTGGGGACAAAAGGAAAAAGATGTTGTTCAGTTGACGGAATACATTCGTTCAAGCTTAAAGCGTTACATCTGTTACAAGTACGCGAGCGGTCAGAACATGCTGCCAGCGTACCTTCTGGACCAGAGCCTCGAAGACACGATTCGCAGCGGTATTCGACAAACCTCGGCGGGCAGCTACTTAGCGCTTGATCCTTCGGTTACGCAGCAATTTGTTAGCGACGTAAAACAGACTGTAGGCGATTTAAGCCGTATGCCGAACAAGCCTGTTCTGGTGGTTTCTATGGATGTGCGTCGTTATGTCCGAAAGCTGATTGAATCCGAATATTACGATTTGCCCGTTCTGTCGTTCCAAGAGCTTACTCAGCAGATCAACATTCAGCCACTTGGACGGGTAGGGATGTAATGAACGCAGCACTTGTACAATCGTTTGAACAAACGGGGATCGAAGTGACGCCGTACTTTTGGCAAAAAAGTGCGATTCAACTTGGTTATCGCATTGAAGTTGATGGCATGGAGCTGGTATTTCGTGTCGAACAAGGGGAAATCATTATTGTACTCCTCAAACGTGTGAGTCCGAATTTGGGGTTAAGTAACCCCTTTTCTTGCCTATTTCTTTTGGCTGAGCACGCCATCCCTCTTTTTCCTTCTGATTGGGTTATCCGCGGTAACGTTGATGTGTTGCGTGGTAGCAACATGAGTAGCCAACGCTTGGCTCAATTCTACTTACGCGCCTGTGGCGCTAGCCACGATCAACAAGCCGACTGGTATTTTTTACGGCTTGCAGACTATCGCCCACTGAAAAAGAGAAAAATGTAAAAACTCTCGACTGTTACTGACAGCGCCAATGAGAAGACACGCTTTAAGATAGGAATCAATATGAAGCAACCCTTTACCCAAGCTATTGAAAATGCAGAGTTAGCCATTCGAAATGCGGATGAAAGAAATGACATTTTTAGTGAGCTATTAGAAGGACTCGGTGTTGGCCCCGTAGCCGGCGAAGTTCTGCTTGGCGGTTTAAACGCCTCGCCGAAGTTAATGCAACACGCCGAGCAAGAACTCATCGAAGAAGTTCAGCGCCGCAGGCAGCAACAGCATCAGTTGCAAGGCGTGCAGGGTAAAAGACGAAAGCGACCAACCATGATGCGCGGTATGGTGATCTAGAGGTTTGGATATGACGAATATGACAACAACGGGCTCAGCAACCGGAGCGGCA
>NZ_JAPEID010000045.1:0-35142 GCF_028823755.1 Vibrio sp. VP6 | reverse complement strand
TGTCTTTATGAACCCAAGGGACAACGATAGCCTCACCAATTCCTTTTCTGGGACAAACTGAACCGAACGATAAGCATACTCAAATTGTTATTGCTTCACGGCTCTTGGGCGAGTTGCTTTCTCAGCCTATAAGCGTGTTGTCGTGTTTTGTTGCCCAAATCTGGCTTCGTCCTGAATCCAGACATCAACACATTCTAAAGCTATATGTTCTGGGATCTTAAGGATCGTTTCGATTTTGATTTTTTCAAATCCTCTTGTGCTTGTTTGAGGTGTTTTGAGCGGGAAGTTATTCATGAAAAGCCCATGTGGTCGAGCAGGTAATAGATAGAATTAGAGTGGTAGTACTGACCAAATTCTTTCACGATATAAGCCTGGATGTCGGCACCAGTCAGTCGTCCGCCTTGTGTATTATTGGCTTTTCTTTTCCGTCCCTTTTTAAAGAAAGGTCTGAACCCACTTATTGACACTGGTTCGGCTTACCTTGAGCAACTTTGTGATCTGTGTGAGTGAGTGTCCATCTTTGAAATGATCAAGGGCCAGCAGTCTCATTTTCATCTGAATGGATTTTTGCTGACTTGCGAGCTTTTTAAAGTTGATGCTATTGAGGCTATCACAACGAATCAGCATTTTCTTCAAGTAGTACTTAAACGAGATATGTTTATCTAAACGGCAAATTCCCCTAAGAGTTCTTCCTATGAAAAATTGTTTGGAACGTATGTAAAAGTGACTCCTGTAACTTTTAAATATTTCAATGGTTTTAAAGCGATTATATTGTCGAATTCTAAGATTGTGTTACCGATAGCCGAGCGATTTTGATTACAATATCATCAGAACTTCTTGGGGGAATTATGGGGCAATTTTCTATTTTAGGCTTTATCGCACTCGGTGGGGCAATCGGTGCGTGTTCTCGATATTTAGTGTCTGAGTTTTGTGTCTTACTTTTCGGGCGGGGTTTCCCTTACGGTACGCTGACTGTTAACGTTGTTGGCTCTTTCATCATGGGGTTGCTCATTGCGGCATTTGAAAGTGAAATATTGGCAACTGAACCATGGAGACAAGTGATTGGTCTAGGCTTCCTCGGTGCGCTAACCACCTTTTCAACCTTTTCTATGGATAACGTACTGCTTATGCAGCAAGGTGCTTTCTTTAAAATGGGTTTAAACATCTTATTAAATGTTGTACTGAGTATCTCGGCGGCTTGGATCGGTTTCCAATTATTGATGCGTAGCTAGCAAAAGTAACGAAAATGTAATCAGGTCGGCTTGGTTTAACCAAGCCGTTGACCGTTAATTCGGGATCCGTTGAACCTGATCAGATTAATATCTGCGAAGGGAACAAGAGAAGATATCTACACCAGACAACATCTGGCTAACCTATCAAAACGTCGAATGCAGTAAGAGACAAAGAGTGAGCACCTGAACTCTAATCGTCCATAATTCGACCCCTCTTGTCGCATCTATCCGCCAAGCATTTTTATCCCAATACTTTTTATCTAGAATAACAAGCAAGGAAAAATGCTATGTCGAGTCGCAAACAAGCGAGACTGGAAGCAAAACAGTTTATTGATACTCTCTCGGTACAGCCGTACCCAAACTCAACCAAAGTGTATGTAGAGGGTTCTCGTCCTGACATCCGAGTGCCAATGCGTGAAATTTCTTTGGCTGATAGCCTAATTGGTGGCACCAAAGAGGCTCCAATTTTTGAGCCCAATGAGCCTGTACGTGTTTATGACACCTCTGGTGTGTATACCGACCCAGATTACTCTATCGACCTTTATAGTGGTTTACCCAAGCTTAGAGAAGGGTGGATTGAAGAACGCAATGATACTGAAATCCTTGAAGATGTGAGCTCTGTTTACGCAAAAGAGCGTCTTGACGATGAAACCTTAGATGATTTGCGTTATGGCAATTTACCACGTATTCGACGAGCTAAAGCCGGAAAATGCGTCACTCAACTACACTATGCTCGCAAAGGCATTGTTACTCCGGAAATGGAATACATTGCACTGCGTGAGAACATGGGGCGCGCTAAATATCGCGATGACGTGCTGACTCAGCAGCATCCTGGTCAAAGCTTCGGTGCAAATCTACCTAAAGACATTACTGCAGAATTCGTTCGTAAAGAAGTCGCAGAAGGTCGCGCCATCATTCCTTCGAATATCAATCATCCAGAATCTGAACCAATGATTATTGGCCGTAACTTCTTAGTTAAGGTGAATGCCAATATTGGTAACTCATCGGTCACGTCTTCAATCGAAGAAGAAGTGGAAAAACTTGTCTGGGCGACACGCTGGGGTGGCGATACCGTGATGGACCTTTCTACCGGCCGTAACATTCATGAAACTCGCGAATGGATTTTACGCAATAGCCCGGTGCCAATTGGTACGGTTCCTATGTATCAGGCTTTGGAGAAAGTAAATGGCATTGCTGAGAACCTGAATTGGGAAGTCATGCGCGACACGTTAATCGAACAAGCAGAGCAGGGTGTTGATTACTTTACTATCCATGCTGGTTTACTACTTCGCTATGTTCCAATGACGGCGAAACGAGTGACGGGTATTGTTTCGCGTGGTGGCTCGATTATCGCTAAGTGGTGTCTAGCGCATCACCAAGAAAGCTTCTTATACACCCATTTCCGCGAGATCTGTGAAATTTGCGCGAAGTACGATGTAGCTCTGTCTCTTGGTGATGGCTTGCGTCCTGGCTCGGTTGCAGACGCGAACGATGAAGCGCAATTCGCAGAGCTGCGTACACTCGGCGAGTTGACTAAAATCGCATGGGAATATGATGTGCAGGTCATCATTGAAGGCCCTGGCCATATTCCAATGCATATGATTAAAGAAAATATGGACCAACAGTTGGAACACTGTCATGAAGCGCCGTTCTACACCTTGGGTCCTCTAACGACAGATATCGCTCCGGGTTATGACCATATTACATCCGGTATTGGTGCGGCGATGATTGGTTGGTATGGCTGCGCTATGTTGTGCTACGTGACCCCTAAGGAGCACTTGGGGCTTCCAAATAAAGAAGACGTTAAAACCGGCATGATCACCTACAAGCTAGCTGCGCATGCTGCAGATTTAGCAAAAGGGCATCCGGGAGCACAAGTTCGTGACAATGCTTTATCAAAGGCGCGTTTTGAATTCCGCTGGGAAGACCAATTTAACCTCGCTTTAGACCCCGATACGGCACGTGCATTTCATGATGAAACGCTGCCGCAAGAGTCTGGAAAAGTAGCGCACTTCTGCTCAATGTGTGGCCCTAAATTCTGCTCAATGAAGATTTCTCAAGAAGTCAGGGAGTATGCCAAAGATACAGAGCAAGTTGCCGCGGATCAGGCGATTTCTATCAAGATGTTAGATGACCCGCTGGAAGGCATGCGTAAGAAGTCTGAAGAGTTTCGTGCGACAGGTTCCGAGCTTTATCACCCAGCCGTGCACGCCGAGGCGGATGAGTAATGGCTAAAATCCTTATTCCGTCGTCGTTAATTCCGCTGACAGGATCTGTTCAGCAGTGCTTATTGTTGGCGAAAGAACAGGGTTTTAGTATTGATGAGATTGAGTTGGGCGTAAGCCCAACTCAATTTATTCAACTTGTTCTTGGGCAAAATACCTTTCGTGTAGGTACCGATCTGATTGACCTATGTGAGGAAGCAGAGACTGCCGATTTTGTGCTTTACTACCAATCAGGTCTATCGGTTTCAGAATGCCGCCAACAACCATCCTCGGCCATTTTTATTGGTATTCAAGACGTAGAGTCTAAGCACGATGATTCTGTTGAAACGACAAGCGCGGACGTGTTGGATATCTGGCGCCATCCGGTTAATGATGAAATAAGAGCTCTGTCAGTTGCTTCTACTTCTAGAACTACAACTCTTCAAACCGAACAACACTTAGCGTGGACAGTAACGCTGCTTGCTCTCGATTTCCCTATTGAAGACGCTTTGACCTTAGCGCGCCCAATGACGAATGTTTCACGTGAAACACCCATTAATGGTGAAACAATGGTTAAGCAGGAGTGGGCGTCTCAGTTTGCTGATTTTCCTACACCAGTCCTAGAAGATTGTCGTTTAGGCATCAAAGTAGGTTGGTCATCATACGGACAGTCGGTCAATTTTCCTCATCTGAGCAAACAGAGTTTGGGGCTCTATCCGGTAGTGGACGACGTCAGTTGGATTGAACGGTTGTTGCCATTGGGCATCAACACCATTCAACTACGTATCAAAGACCCCTATCAGCCAGACTTAGAACAGCAGATTGCACGCGCAATTGAACTCGGTCGTCACTATGACGCTCAAGTTTTTATTAATGATTATTGGCAACTGGCCATCAAGCATGGTGCTTTCGGGGTTCATCTTGGTCAAGAGGATATCGAAGATTCCAATTTGAGTCAGTTGAGCACCGCAGGCATTTGCTTAGGTCTATCAACCCATGGTTATTATGAACTGCTGCGTATCGTCCAAATTAATCCAAGCTACATTGCGCTGGGGCATATCTTTCCGACCACCACCAAACAAATGCCATCCAAACCGCAAGGTTTGGTTCGCTTAGCCTTGTATCAAAAGCTGATCGATAGCATTCCATATGGTGAAAGTGTTGGCTATCCAACTGTGGCCATTGGTGGCATTGACCAATCAAACGCAGAGCAAGTTTGGCAATGTGGCGTGTCCAGTTTAGCGGTGGTTCGTGCGATTACCTTGTCCGAATCGCCGAAACAAGTGATTGAGTTTTTCAACCAACTGATGAGCACAACGAGCACGTCATTGGTCATGGAGGACTATCGTGCTTACTGATCAAGAATTCATTCGTTATCAGCGTCAAGTTTCGTTACCTGAAGTCGGAGAATCGGGCCAAGCTCGTCTTGGTCAATCTCATGTGTTGCTCATCGGCTGTGGTGGGTTGGGTAGTGCAGCAAGTTTGTATCTCGCGGCTGCTGGCGTGGGTAAGTTGGTTGTGATTGATGATGACCATGTTGATAGCAGCAATTTGCAGCGCCAGGTTATCTATCGTGAAGGCGACATCGAACTGGCGAAAACCGAGGCGATGGCTCAGCAGCTTCGTGATCTCAATTCAATGATTCAGGTACGCACGATTGCCAAGCGTCTCGACCAAGCTCAGTTACAACTCGAAGTCATGTTGGCGGATGTGGTGTTGGATTGCAGTGACAACCTGCCAACGAGGCAGCAGATCAATCAAGTTTGTTATGAGCAAAATACACCTCTGATATCGGCGGCAGCGATTGGTTGGCAAGGGCAGTTTGCTGTTTTTGACTACTCAGACAAACCATCAAATTCAGGCTGCTATCGATGCTTGTATCCGTTTGATGAATTGCAGCAAACAATGAAGTGCAGCGAAACCGGCATTATCGGCCCTGTGGTGGGCACTCTGGGGAACTACCAAGCTCTCGCTGCTATTCAAAAGTTGGCGATAGATCGCTTTCATGTTGGTTGTGGTCAGTTACACCTCTTTGATGGACTGCGGATGAACTGGCAGACCATGTCGATCACCAAAGACAAGCAATGTCAGGTTTGTGGTGACAATAATCTTGCACCAGTGAGCAGTTAAGAGATGACCGCCATGACAGTTTCAAATCAATTCGCATCAAATTCGTTTTTACGTTCATTTGCCAAAGGAGAGAGGTAACGTGATAACTATCGCTATTAACGACCAAGCTCAGCTGGTCGATTGTAAAGCCAACCTACAGCAAATCATTACCCAGTTTTCTCTGCCTGAAATGGGCTGTGTTTTTGCCATTAATAATCAAGTGGTGCCGCGTAGCGAATGGGCGAGTACGGTACTTTCTGAGGGAGATAGCATCTCTCTGTTTCAAGCCATCGCAGGGGGATAATGTCGATGCTGAAAATTGGTGATAAAGAATTTCAATCTCGCTTGTTCACTGGAACAGGCAAATTTTCTAATAGCCGTTTAATGGCCGAAGCCATCCAGGTTTCAGGTTCACAGCTCGCGACGATGGCGCTTAAACGTGTGGATGTACATGATCAGCAAGATGACATTTTGCAGCCTTTGATTCACGCCGGTGTGAATTTGCTACCGAACACCTCTGGCGCAAAAAATGCCAAAGATGCGGTTTTTGCTGCGCAGCTTGCTCGCGAAGCGTTGGGCACAAATTGGGTCAAACTGGAGATCCATCCCGACCCGAAATACTTAATGCCTGACCCGATAGAAACCTTAGCCGCTGCCGAACAGCTCGTGCGAGAAGGCTTTATTGTGTTGCCATATTGCCATGCCGATCCGGTGTTATGTAAACGACTGGAAGAAGTTGGCTGTGCTGCGGTGATGCCATTGGGTGCGCCGATTGGTTCGAACAAAGGTATCGCTTCGCACGATTTTCTAGAAATCATTATTGACCAAGCGAACGTACCTGTTGTCGTGGATGCGGGAATTGGTGCGCCTTCACATGCGGCAAGAGCGATGGAAATGGGCGCGGATGCCGTGTTGGTCAATACGGCCATCGCTGCCGCAAGTAATCCCGTTGCGATGGCGAAAGCGTTCAAGATGGCAGTCGAGTCAGGTCGTATGGCTTATGAAGCTGGGCTTGCAGGGAAAGTTTCTCATGCCGTTGCTTCGAGTCCGCTAACGGCTTTTCTCGATGAACTGTAGAAGTGAGGGTTCAAGATGAGCTTTTATGATCGCTTTCAGCAGCTCGATTGGGATGACATCTCCATGTCGATTTATGCCAAAACGGCGCAGGATGTGGAAAGGGCGCTAGCAAAACCTAAACGAGATTTGGAAGATTTTAAAGCGTTGATTTCTCCTGCAGCTGAACCGTACTTAGAGCAGATGGCAAAGCTTTCTTATTCGCTGACGCGTAAGCGTTTTGGCAACACTATGTCGCTGTATATCCCGCTGTACCTCTCTAATCTTTGCGCCAACGCTTGTACCTATTGTGGCTTCTCTATGGAGAACCGCATAAAGCGAAGAACGCTGAATAGGGATGAAGTTGAGGCGGAGATTGATGCGATTAAGCGAATGAAGTTCGACAGCGTGTTACTGGTAACGGGTGAGCATGAGACCAAAGTTGGGATGAAATACTTTCGCGAAATGGTGCCAATCATCAAGCAGCGATTTAACTATTTAGCGATGGAAGTCCAACCGCTGGATCAGGACGAATATGCCGAACTGAAAACATTGGGTCTTGATGCGGTGATGGTGTATCAAGAAACCTATCATCCTAAAACATATGCTCAGCATCATTTACGTGGCAACAAAATGGATTTCCGATACCGGCTTGAAACGCCTGATAGGTTGGCAAAGGCGGGGATCGACAAAATCGGTATTGGCGCTTTGATTGGTTTGGAAGAGTGGCGCACCGACTGCTTTTTTGCTGCTGCTCATCTGGATTACCTTGAGCGTACTTATTGGCAATCGCGTTATTCGATTTCTTTTCCTCGTTTACGCCCTTGTGCCGGTAATACACCTGCGTCGGGATTACAACCGAAATCTGTCATGACGGATAAGCAGTTGGTGCAATTGATTTGCGCCTATCGGCTGTTTAATCCGGAAGTGGAGTTGTCATTGTCGACGCGCGAATCACCCCAGTTTCGCGACAATGTATTACCGTTAGGCATTACGAGTATGTCTGCGGCATCGAAAACACAACCCGGTGGTTATGCGACCGAAGAGGTGGAACTGGAACAGTTCGAAATCAGTGACGAGCGTAGCGCGGCATCGGTAGAAGACATGATCAGAGCGAAAGGTTTCGACCCGGTCTGGCGTGATTGGCACTCAGCTTACTCAGGTTAACCGAGGCGTTTACTGTGTCATTGGCATGTTTCACGTGAAACATTGTGATTGAATGAACGCTTAGCTTTGAGTTTTATTGATGTGATTTACGAATTTAGCCCCAAAAAAAAGGCTCTCCAAGTGGAGAGCCTTTTCTATTTTATCTTTAATAGATGTTCGCACTTTTGTTTAAGAGTGAGCCAACGGCAGAGTTGCTTCGCGTAGCCATTCTTTTACTTCACCGTCAACAAGCGGGCTGATTTGTTCCCATACTTTTTGATGGTAGTCGTTCAACCAAGCAAGTTCTGGACGAGTCAGCATATCGACATTGATATTACGTTTATCGATTGGACAGCGCGTCAAGGATTCGAATGATAGAACAGGGAAGTCGCCGTTAGTCGGTGTTTCAACTACGAGCTCTAGGTTCTCGATACGGATACCGAACGCATCTGCACGGTAGTAGCCAGGCTCATTTGATAGCACCATGCCTTCAGTTAGCGGCACATCAATTTGTTTCTTAGAGATGCTTGCCGGACCTTCATGCACACTTAGGAAGTGACCTACACCGTGGCCAGTGCCATGGTCGTAGTCATAACCTTCCGCCCAAAGATGTTGGCGAGCCAATGTATCGATTTGGTAACCACGAGTGCCTTTCGGGAAGCGGGCACGTGCTACACCGATATGACCTTTCAGCGCGAGAGTGAACTGCTTGATCATTTCTGCTGATGGCTGACCAATCGCGATGGTGCGTGTAATATCGGTTGTGCCATCTAGGTACTGACCGCCTGAATCAACAAGGTAAAGTGTGTTCAGCTCTAGCTTACCTGGCTCTGGTTGGTTCTCATGATTGTAGTGACACATAGCCGCATTGCCGCCTGCCGCAGAAATGGTATCAAAGCTCAGATCCATCAGCGTTGGGTCTTCTTTACGGAATGCTTCTAGGCGATCAGCCAGTGTAGCTTCATCATGAAGATTGCCAGCAGCCACTTCGGCATCTAGCCAGCAAAGGAATTTGCTCATCGCTACACCGTCGCGGATATGACAGGCTTTCATGCCCGCAATCTCAACTTCGTTTTTCGCGGCTTTTGGCATTAAACATGGATCGGCTGCAGCAATAACCGATGCGCCTGCATTTTGCAGAACTAACTTAAACCATGCGTTACTGATTGCTGGGTCGAGCAATACCTTTTTACCAGACATGGCTTCAAGGCGTGATTGAAGTGCTTCTGGATGATGAACCGTCACACCAGTACCCACATGCGCTGCAAATTCAGCAGGTAAGCGAGCGGGATCTAGGAAGTACTCTACACTTGAGTCGGCATGAAGAATCGCGTGCGACAGTAAAACTGGCAAACGCGATACATCTAAGCCACGTACATTCAATAGCCAACAAATAGAATCAAGCGCTGTGATGACTGCGCTGTCTGCACCGGCTTTTGCTACCAGTTGAGCGATCTCTTTACGCTTACTTTCGCTTGATTGACCAACGGCTTCTGTTGGCATGAGGCGAACGTCAGAAACCACTGGTGCAGGGCGGTCATGCCATAATGCATCAATTGTGTTGCTGGAGAGAATGTTCAGCTCAAGTTTTCCGGCCAGTTTTGCTTGTGCCATATCTAGCCAAGCTGAACTGTGCATACGTGGGTCGATAGCCACGGACGCATTTGAGGTTAGATTGTCTTGAATCCAATCCAATGCTGGTTCTTCAATTAGGTGGCGATATTCAAACAACTCACTAGGAACTTGTTTGGTCACTTGAACTGTGTAGCGGCCATCAACAAAAATCGCGGCTTTGTCTTGTGTGATCACGGCTGCGCCTGCAGAGCCTGTGAATCCGGTTAGCCAATGGAGGCGTTCATTGTGCGCAGGGACATATTCACCCAGGTATTCATCTTCGTGAGGGATCAGTAGGGCATCAATGTTGTGTTGAGCAAGCCATTCGCGAATTGCGTTCACGCGGCTTAGGGTATCGTTGTGCATCTGTTTTATTCCTTCAAATTACCGCTCCTTCATGCTCAGGTGTGGGAGCTGTTTCCTTCTGCTTCGTGCAGTGATTGAGTTAAACGTCGTAGCAAGATGACGTTTAAGTCTGGGTACAACAGGCCATAGATGAGCCAAAAAGGACTATCGACTGTTAAGCTACTCATTTTAACCGCTAAGCGCAAATTGCGTCCGACATTTTTATCTAAGGTGATCGGTTTTTTGCGTGATCATCGTGCGCAGCCAATTCAAGGCTGGGTCGTTTTCTCTGTCTCTGTGCCAAAACAGAGTGTAAGCCATGGGCGGGAATTCAAGCGGCAATGGCAAGACCACCAAGTCGAGCTGTTTGGCAGCCAGTTGCACAAAATGGCTCGGCGCGGTAAAGATGAAGTCGGTGTAAGAACACAAGCTGGCGGCACTATTGAAATCTGGAACGGTGACTGCAATATCGCGCTCTGCGCCAATGTCCGCTAAACGATAGTCCAACAACCAACGGTCGTTTCCATCACATCGCACTTGTACATGACGAAGTGCGAGATACGCTTCGAGGTTCCACTTCTGTTTTAGTGCGGGGTGGTTTTTACGAATGATGCACATCTGATGGTCGCGATAGATTTCGAGTTCGCAAATATCATCCGGTGGCAGTAGGGTAAGTTTTGCGTCATTGATGTCGATGTCTTTACCAGTTAATCCCAAGTCCAACTCACCACGCTGCAACATTTTGAAGGTGTTATCTGACCAAGGATGCGTACTGATGGTGACGCCGGGCGCCTGTTGAAAAATCGCTGGTAAGAAATGCGGCAAGATTAATGGGTAGACACTTTCCACCGCTGCAATTTGAAAACGGTATTCACTGCTTTGGGGCGAAAACTCTTCTGGCTGGGTCAGCACTTCTAATTGGTTAATCAACAGATCCAGTTTCGGTTTGAGGAACAATGCACGTGGTGTTGGCGTTAATCCATGTGAGTTACGCGTAAACAATGGATCATCAAATTGAATACGAAGTTTGGCTAATGATTTGCTCACCGCGGATTGGCTAAGGCACAGTCGATGCGCCGCTCGAGTCACGTTAAGCTCTTCAATTAACACTTTAAAACAGACCAGTAAGTTCAGGTCGAGACGAGCGAGCTTTTCTATGTTCACGGTGAATTTCCTCTGGGGAATAATGGTCATGATTATACATCATTTCCATTCATATCATCAGATGATTAAGCTCTCTGCAAAGTTCTTGTTCAATTTGGAGTGTCGTGTGTCTAGCCATATTTCTAATAGTAAAAAACAAATGGCGTTGTTGACCCTTTTGGTTCTTTTCAGTCCGCTTGCGATTGATATCTATCTACCTGCGTTACCTCTTATCGCTTCAACTTTTCAGGTAGACAATGCGCTAGCACAAGACACGATTACATGGTTCCTATTTGCTATGGGTGTTGGCCAACTGTTTGCTGGCCCTTTGGCAGATAAACTCGGACGTCGAACTGTTGCATTGGGCGGCATCACTATCTACGCAATGAGCGCTTTATTGGCGTGGAGTGCTCAAAATATTGAGTGGATGTTGATGTCTCGTTTGCTACAAGGCTTAGGTGCGTGTGCGACATCGGTAGCAGCCTTTGCAACAGTTCGCGATATTTTCGGCCCAGAGAAAAGCGGCAAGATGATCAGCTACCTTAATGGTGCGATCTGCTTTATTCCGGCACTGGCCCCAATCTTAGGTAGCTGGTTAACACAGCAATTCGATTGGCGTGCAAACTTCAGCTTTATGGCTGGTTTTGCGGTTGTCTCAGGAACGTTGATGTTCTTGATGATGAAGGAAACCAACCCTGCAACCGAGAAACAAGCGGTATTCAAGGTAAGTCGTTACTGGTCGGTACTGAGCACGCCATCTTTCATTTTCCACGCGTCACTATGTTTGATGGCTATGGCGGTTATCTTAGCTTACGTGACGTCAGCACCGTCGGTATTGATGACAGGCATGGGCCTTTCAATGAATGAGTTCACATTCTGGTTTGGCATTAACGCGGTCATTAACATCGCTGGTTGTATGTTGGCACCGAAGTTCATGGAACGTTTTGGCACACACAACACGCTTGTGGTTGGTATCTCGACGTTGGCTCTGGCTGGTGTGGTGATGCTGGTGATGAATGGCCAAAACACGGCGCTGTCGTTCATGCTGCCAATCTTTATGTCGTCCGTTGGTTTTGCTTTGATTCTTGGCGGCGCCGCGGGCAAGGCGTTGGAACCATTCGGTGATAAAGCGGGCACAGCCGCGGCGCTACTTGGTTTGTTCCAAATGAGCGGTTCTGGTTTGTTAGTGGGTACCTTACAGCGTTTGCCATTTGATCCACAAACATTGATTGCTATTCATATGTGGGTATTGCTACCAGCATTGGTGATTCTATTTTCAAAGGCCGGTAAGAGCTGGCACGCACGCTTCGCGAATGCGTAAATCAGTGTAATTTAGTATTTTCCAATGTATGTAACGCGTGTATATTTGTCGTTCACACTTTTCCTGACACCATAATGGAATTCAAAAAGTAATGTCGTTAACCACGTATGAAATGGCTCGTATTTTAGAGCAAATGGAAGAATCACCAGAAAAGGTGATGTTTGGTAAGTTGCTTAATGAGCTGGGCAATCAAAGCTCCGAGCGCATTCGTAGTGCGGCAAAACAAGTACCTCTACCAATCTTGCGTGACATTGTGTACCAATTTCAACAAGTGATTGAGTCACGCAAGGGCGAGCAAGTTGAGCTATTAGCAAAAGACCTCGCACAACAAGGTATCTCAGCGGATGAACTGCTGGCTTATTTAAACAAGCAATAAAAGAAATCCCCGCAATCGCGGGGATTTTTCTATCTGACGAATTTGTCTTTTAGCAATCGGTCGAGCGAAAACGGACCGCCTCCCCACAGCATCACAATCAAAATCATTAACCCCCAGAGTTGGTGGTCATGGAAACCTTTCTCCCACAGTAGTGGGTAGGACAGGACAGCGATAATGTTGAACACAAACAACATGGCAGCCATAGGGCGAGTAAATAATCCAAGCGCTAAAAAGACCGGAAGCACTAACTCTGCGAATGTGCCTGAATAGGCGGCAAATTCCCAAGGTAGCAACGGAACTTGATACTCAAACTCGAACAAGTACAAGGTGCTATCCCATGAGGCAATTTTGATAAGGCCGGAATTAAAAAACACCCAAGCGACCCATAAACGGCAAAACAGCAGCAACAACGGCATTGCGTGAGTTTGTAAGCTGTTGGTGTATTCGTCGTAGCGGCTAATCAGGCTTTTAACAGAATCTGTCATCGTATCCTCCTTACGCGGTTTGCAGCGTAAAACCTTCAATCAGGTCAAGCGTCATGATGTGATTAAGATGAGCGAGCAACGGCTCAGGGATATCGCTCAAACATTGCTTTTGTTCCAAGCTGGCAAGCAATTGATAGGCTTCGTCATCCAGCGCGAAACACTGCGCTTCACCATTGGGCTCGATGCGGATCACCCCTTGTTGCAATTGGTTGATGTTGAGCTGATCGAATTGCTGAGTACGAACAGCTGCGAATAAATCAAACACCGCGTAATGAGCATCAAAGCACTTACACCCAGGGCGAAGGTGGAAAACTAGATGGGAATGTTGCGACTCTGGTACGTGTGGTAATTCAGTCAGCGGTTGCACGGCTGTGTCTGTTTGATGCTCATAACGAGCTTGGCGAGCAAGGTCGATGTTCCATTCAAAGAGTGCGACTTCTGGGCTGTATGGCGCTTGAGCCATGACCTGACCAAACAACATCACAGTGAGGTGAAAGTCTTTTCCGTAGTGAATAACACTGCCTTCTTGGAGTGGGTGCGTTAAAACATGTTGGCGTGCTATTTGAGCAAAGCACGTTTCCCCTAGTAACGCTTCAACCATCGGATAAGTAGCAGAAAGGACTTCGCTCAAGCTGATGATAAAGTTGTTGCGATATATCTGCATGCGCTCGTCAGCGGTAAACTGATCGCTCGCAATATCACAGTCATCGCCCAATGCCTGATAGTGAAGCGCTTTCGCAAACTGGTTTTGTAAGGTGGCTAGCTTCATGAGGCTTTCCTCGTAGCGCTAAGCGGGGTGGTAATTTGGGAGAGAAGGAGCGAGGCCTTTTCCGCTTCTGCCAATAACACTTCCGGTGCTGGGATATCTAAGTCCCATTCAATTAAGGTATGGCGCGGACCATACTGTTCAATCCAATGTTGATATAACTTCCAGACTTCCGTGCTGACGGGACGGCTGTGAGTATCAATCCAAATTTCGCCTTTATCGAGTTGTTTGATGGTGAAACCCGCCAAATGAATTTCATCCACTTTGTCTGCCGGAATGGCGGACAGATAGGTATTGCAATCAAAGCCGTGATTGAAGGCTGATACGTGTACGTTATTCAGATCGAGCAGTAACCGGCAACTTGTGCGCTGCTGAACTTCAGCGAGAAACTCCCACTCGCTGATCGTCGAGTGTTGAAACTTCACATAGCTCGATGGGTTCTCAATTAAGATTTCGCGTTGCAGATAATCCTGAACTTCAAGCACATTGCGAGTAAAAACGTTCAGTGCTTCTTCGGTGTATGGTAGGGGAAGCAAGTCGTTAAAATAATGCCCACCATTTTCACTCCAGCTCAAATGGTCAGAGACAAACATCGGGTCAATGGCATCAATCAACGCTTTCAGTTGAGCGAGGTGTACTTGGCTAACGCGTTCAACAGAGCCTAACGATAAACCAATTCCGTGGCAGCTGAACTGGTATTGCTCTCGCAAAGTGTGTAGATATTTTCGTTCGGCTGCATTGGGTTGAAAGTAGTTCTCGCTGTGAATTTCTAACCAAGACAGTTCTGGGCGTTGTTGCTGAAAAAAGTCCAAATGAGGAGTCCGTAAACCAACGCCAACAAGAGGGTGAAAATCGTAGTGTTTCACGTGAAACTCCTTTTCGAACTGGATGAGAAGAGGTTGTGGGGTGTGAGTTGAGCCATCACACGCCCACAACAATTAACGGAGAAATTAAGATGCGCTGGTGCTGCCGCCAGCCAATTTGTCGCAAAGACCTTTTGGAACCACCACAAATGCGTCTTTCTGGTGGTCTTGTTTTGACGTGCCGGCGCAAGAGCTGTTCTTCGTCGCACAGTCATTTTTCCCCGCTTTTGCCACGCCGTAGCACTTTTCTTTTTCTGCCGCGACAGCAGGTGTTGCTGTTAGTAGAGTGCCACCAAGGGCTAGTAGACCAGTAACCGCAGCAGTAACAGCAAGATTCGATTTTTTCATAATAATTTCCTCTGAATGATTTCCTTTACGTTGAGATGGGCAAGCAGACGAGCGATTGAGATGCACAGTTTTTGTCCGCTTGCTTAACTTAAGAGATAGGAAGGTGAGTGAAAAACTTTCAGGAAAATTGTTTTGGAGAATGCTTTTTGATGGTTTGATTTACATAACTGATTGAATGGATGAGTAAAAAATCGTCGAACTTTTTATCTGGTTTTGTCTCAACACACCCTAGTTGTTTAGGTTATAATCTATTTTTATGTATAAATAACCAGTAGCTCATCATGATGGATCCATCTCTATTACTCGACGGTTTGAACGACAAACAGCGTGAAGCCGTTGCCGCACCTTTAGAAAACTTGCTCGTCCTTGCTGGTGCAGGGAGTGGTAAGACTCGTGTTCTTGTTCACCGTATCGCTTGGTTGATGTCGGTAGAACAAGCGTGTTAAGACTCGTGTTCTTGTTCACCGTATCGCTTGGTTGATGTCGGTAGAACAAGCGTCTCCATTCTCAATCATGTCGGTAACCTTTACCAACAAAGCGGCAGCGGAGATGCGTGGCCGTATTGAAGAGTTGATGATGGGCAGTGCGTCAGGCATGTGGAATGGTACCTTTCACGGTATTTGTCACCGCATTTTGCGCGCGCACTATCTTGATGCCAAGCTACCGGAAGATTTTCAAATCATCGACAGCGACGATCAACAACGTTTACTGAAGCGTCTGATCAAAGCACAAAATCTGGATGAAAAGCAGTGGCCTGCACGCCAAGTGGCTTGGTGGATTAACGGCAAAAAAGACGAAGGTCTGCGCCCAGTACATATCGATGCTTACCACGATCCCGTGACCAAAACCTACTTGCAGCTATACACCGCTTATCAAGAAGCGTGTGACCGTGCAGGTTTGGTCGACTTCGCAGAAATTCTGCTTCGCGCTCATGAGCTACTGCGCGATAACAAGTTTGTCCGCGAGCACTACCAAGCACGCTTTAAACACATCTTGGTCGACGAATTCCAAGACACCAACAATATCCAATACGCTTGGCTACGCATGATGGCGGGGCCTGAGTGTCATGTGATGATTGTGGGTGACGATGACCAATCGATTTACGGTTGGCGCGGAGCAAAAGTCGAAAACATTGAGAAATTCACCCGTGAATTCCCAAGCGTAACCACCATTCGCCTAGAGCAGAATTACCGTTCCACCAAGACCATTTTGGAAGCTTCCAACACCTTGATCGCCAATAACACTGAGCGTATGGGTAAAGAGCTGTGGACTGACGGCGTCGTTGGTGAACCGATTTCGGTTTACAGTGCTTACAACGAGTTGGACGAAGCCCGTTTTGCGGTTAACAAAATCAAAGAGTGGCAAGACAAAGGTGGAGCATTGAATGATGCAGCGATGCTGTACCGCAACAACGCCCAGTCTCGTGTACTGGAAGAAGCGTTGATTCAAGCTGGTCTACCATACCGTATTTATGGTGGTATGCGATTCTTCGAGCGTCAGGAAATCAAAGACGCACTGGCCTACATGCGTTTGATGGCTAACCGCAATGATGATGCTGCATTTGAACGTGTGGTGAATACGCCAACTCGTGGTTTAGGTGACAAGACACTAGAAACCATTCGCCGTGCGGCGCGTGATCGTGGTTGCACGATGTGGGAAGCCAGCGTTGCGATGTTGGATGAACAAGTGCTCGCGGGTCGAGCGGCGGGGGCATTAGGTCGCTTTATCGAACTTATTACCGCACTCGAAGACGACACGTTAGAGATGCCGTTGCACGAGCAAACAGACCATGTGATCAAGTACTCTGGCTTGTTTGCCATGTATGAGCAAGAGAAGGGCGAAAAGTCTAAGGCTCGTATTGAGAACTTGGAGGAATTGGTGACCGCAACTCGCCAATTCGAGAAACCAGAAGAAGCGGAAGAGATGTCGCTGCTGACTGCGTTCTTGACTCATGCGGCGCTAGAAGCGGGTGAAGGGCAAGCCGACGAATTTGAAGATGCAGTTCAATTGATGACATTGCACAGTGCAAAAGGTTTGGAATTCCCATTGGTGTTTATGGTGGGCGTTGAAGAAGGCATGTTCCCAAGCCAGATGTCGGCGGAAGAGGCGGGGCGTTTAGAGGAAGAGCGCCGCCTGTGTTACGTCGGTATGACGCGCGCGATGCAAAAACTCTACATCACTTACGCGGAAATGCGCCGTTTGTATGGTCAAGATAAGTACCATAAGCCATCGCGTTTTATTCGTGAGTTGCCGGAAACGTGCCTGGACGAAGTGCGGATGAAAGCACAAGTCAGCCGACCTGCAAGCAGTGGTCGCTTTAGCCAAACTGCGGTGAAAGAGAACTTCAACGAGACGGGCTTTTCACTTGGTTCACGCGTAATGCATCCAAAGTTTGGCGAAGGCACCATCATTAACTTTGAAGGCAGCGGTCCACAGAGTCGCGTTCAAATTGCGTTCAATGGTGAAGGCATTAAATGGTTAGTGACTGCTTACGCTAGACTAGAGAGACTGTAAGGTTTTTATCGAAAGCTAGCTTGCATTGTTCGCAAACTAACTCAAGGGCTGCTTCGGCGGCTCTTGTTGTATCTGGATCCTACAAAGTACCTTATTTGAGTTTGAGTTTGAGTTTGAGTTTGAGTTTGAGATGGGGGCAACTGTGCTTGGCAGGTCGGGCGGAAATGGCAGAAAAGAAAAACCCCGAGGGCTTGCACCCATCGGGGTTATAGTCTTACTCGCAGCAATCCAGCTACTAAAAAGTGCTCCTTGCATCGAATCCTTGATAGCGTGCTGTATTCCTTCAGCTTAATCCTTTCGTCGCCTTCCTAGCGGTGTCCTTGATGACCTTATCCTGGTCTGCTAACTATCCTCGTTAGCTCTCATCACTTGTTCCCTGAGCGGTGTCCATGACATCATCCTGATGTTCAGTCCTTGCCTCGTCCAGAGGTGTCCATTTCCCGTCCTTAGTAGCAACCATCCTAGTCGCTATTGATTCCGTTCAATGTCCAGTTTTGCATTCCATGCCCGACTATTCATCCTGAATAACCGTTTCTTCTTCCTGAAGTTCACCAAATCCGTGGTGTTTCCTGTTCCGTGTCAGCATCCTTCCGACAGGTTTAATATTACGTTTTTGGCGCTATCCAACAACGGTGCAAGTTCACATTTCTTTATTCCGCAAACGTTTAAAAACTGCACGTATTTATACTATTCAATGGCTTATGGGTTGTTTGGGGTGCTTTTACTGCTAAAAAAGAGAGTTTTACCCAACCCTTTGTGAGAGATCTCGCACAAAGGGCCGAGCGAAAGGCTACTATTTTCCGATGGCTGCACCTTCTCGGCGTGGATCCGCAGCACCTTCTAAGCCATTTTCAGTGATGCGAATGGCGTGTAAACCGGAATTCAAATCGCGAATTTCGGTCTTAAAGCCCATCTTTTCGAGTGCCGGTTGCAACTGAGTTGCTGCGCTATCTTGCTCGAGGTCGACAGTGCCAAAACGGTTTAACACTCTTGGTTGGTTGATCGCTTGCTGAATGTCCATGTCCCATTGAGTATGAGCAATGATGGCTTGTGCCACGTAGCCGATAATGCGACTGCCACCCGGAGAACCAATTGCCATGTATGGTTGATTATCTTTCATGATGATGGTCGGTGCCATGGAGGAGCGCGGACGTTTGCCCGGTTCTAATCGGTTGGCGATTGGCACGCCATTTTGATGAGTGCGGAAAGAAAAGTCCGTTAGCTCGTTATTGAGCAGGAAGCCGCGAACCATTAAGCGCGAGCCAAAGGCGTTCTCGATGGTGGTGGTCATTGAAACCACATTGCCTTGCTTGTCGACGATGTTGAAATGGCTGGTGGAAGGAAGTTCTATCGATTCATCCATACTGAGATTCATTGCATGTGACCACGGTGGGTTACCGGCTTCCACTTTCGTCAGTGCTTTGCCGACCTGAATAAGCTCGGCACGTTGTTTGAGATAGTCTTTGTCCAACAAACCTTCGGTTGGCATGGGTACATAGTCTTGATCGGCCATGTACTTACCGCGATCAGCAAACGCGAGACCAGATGCGTCCGCAATGACCTGCCAAGATTTGGCGCTGTCTGGTCCCCAGCCTTTGAGATCATATTGCTCGGTGATAGCCAAGATCTGCCCGACAGTTAGCGCGCCTGAGCTTGGTGGCCCCATGCCGCAGATGTCGTAGCTTTGATAAGCCGCGCAAACAGGCTCTCTCTGTTTGATGCGGTAAGTATCAAAATCTTGTTGTGCCAATACGCTCGGGTTACCCACAGCAGTTTGCACGGTTGCGATAATGTCTTTGGCAATATCACCTTGATAGAAGGCTTGAGCACCTTGCTTGGCGATGGCTTGCAAGGTTTGCGCGTATTCTGGATTCTTTAATCGTGTGCCTTCGGCTTTTGGTGAGCCATCGGCGTTAAAGAAATACGCTTTTGTGGTCGGAAAACGTGATAAACGCTCGGCGTCGTTGGCAATCAAACTGGCGAGACGAGGACTGACGGCAAAACCTTCCTCAGCCAAGTTGATCACTGGCTGAATGATCTTTTTCCATTCCAGCTTGCCGTATTTTTGGTGGGTATCCCACAACAGTTTGACGGTGCCCGGCGTCGCGACAGATCGTCCGCCTACAACGGCATCATAAAATTGCAGCGGCTGGTCTTGGTCGTCCAAAAACAGTGTTGGGGTTGCGGCGAGGGGCGCAGTTTCTCGACCATCATAAGTGGTGAGCTTTTGTTGTTCGCCATCCCAATACACCAAAAATGCGCCGCCACCAATGCCGGAAGACTGTGGTTCGACTAAGCCAAGCATCAGTTGTACCGCCACCATAGCATCAATGGCATTGCCGCCTTGCTCCAGTACATCAGCACCTGCTTGGGTAGCAATTGGGTTCGCTGCTGTCACCATATAGTCTTTGGCTTTGACCAGTTGTTTGTGCTCAAGCCCAGTACTTTGCTCTGGGGCAATCGCATCGGTGGCTTGGTTTGCAAACGCGGTGTGGGTGATAGAGGCGCTAAGAAAAAGACCCGTAGACACGAGTTGGTTGAACGTCCATTGCATGATGACTCTCCATGTTGCCAGTTTGATTGTTCAGCTTGGCAGCCATGGAGAAGATCGTCGAGTCAGCTTTTTAATAAATGTCGGGTGTGCGACGCTTTTAAATCAGAGAGTTAACCGATTAACGTGCTGATGGTTTGCGCCAAGATACTGCCGCCAACGAGGGTAAATACCACACCACAGATGCCATCGATGTAGATGCCTGCTTGTTGTAATCGACGTTGTAAACGTTGCGTTGAGAGCATCCACGCCAAGCTAGAAAACCAAACCAGAGACAAGCTGAACAGGATAACTAACGCGATGCTTTTGCCTGAGACCGACATTCCGGCTGGTACCAAGCTCGACATCAAGCTGATGAAGAAAACCAGTGCTTTGGGGTTGAGAATGTTGGTAGCAAAACCTTTGGCAAAAGCCTGACGCTTGTTGCTGATCACGAAGCTGTTTGTTTTATTTTGTTGATCCGTTTGCGGGTTTTTGATCGTAGCGATCACGCCGCGCAGGGCCCCAACACCGAGGTAAAGCAGGTAACTGCCACCTAGCAGTTGTAATACCGAATACAGCAAAGGATGTTGATGCACAAGGTAGCTCACACCAGTCAGGCTGAACAATGAGTGCAGCAAAATACCAACGGATAAGCCAAGAGCTATGTATAAGCCCGTCTGGCGACCATGACGCGTGGCATTTTGCACCACTAATGCGAAGTCGGGGCCTGGGCTCATTAAGGCAATAAAGTGAATGCTGGCCAATGTCAGCAGGATAGTGGATTCATTCATAACACATCTCAAAGATTACCAATGCAGCTATTGTGGAGGCTTGTTGTGGCATGCGCTTGTAAAAAACTGACAGCCTAAGATGAGCGTGCTGCTATCGAGTGACTTGAGACGGAGAGACGCCATAAGTCTGCTTAAAGGCTTTGCTGAAATGCGCCTGATCGTAAAAACCAATTTGATGCGCGACTTCAGTACCGCATTGTCCTGCTTGTAGCAGCTTCATCCCTTGCTCGAGTCGTAAACGGGCAAACCACGCATACGGTGTCATGCCAGTTTGCGCTTTGAAATGGCGTTGAAATTGAGTCGGGCTTAGCTGGCAAAGCTCAGAAAGAGACTCCAGCCGTACCGATTGGTCGAGGTTTGCCATTAAGTAATCTTTTAAGGTGTTGATAGATTGCTTACCTAATGGAATGACTTTTTGCCTTGCCAGCGATCCGTAGCGATCAAAAAGTTGGTTAAATCCCTCAAACGGCAGACAATCTTTGGTTAACTGACTGAGATTTTCGCGTCTCAACAGAGCATGTAAGTTACTAAGTTGTGAAAATATCTGTGGATCGGAGATGATCAACTCATTAAAGCGGATAATTTGACCATTTTGCTTAAGATCTGCCAGATCGCTAAGTAAGTGTGGTTCGATCGAAAAAACATTCACTTGATAGCCACTGGCAAGCTTAGATTGGCCGTCGTGCAGTTCATCGGGCGGCATAATAACGATTTGCCCATGACCGACTTGGTGATGAGAGCCTTGATAATGAAACTTCTGCTCACCATGCGTGATCAAGCCGAGATGAAAATCCAAATGATAGTGCCGTTGAAAGGCAAACTTTTGGTATTTCGCCTCGATCAGACTCAGTTGGTCATGGTCGGTCGCGTAGTATTGAATCTGTTCCATTACATACAAAAAAAGCTTGGTCACATAATGACCAAGCTTATCCATCAATTGTTAGATTGTCTTGTAAAAAACGATCACTGTGACTGAATGGCTCGGCGTGAACGGCGATTGTTGCGCAGCCCATCGAAGCTAAATACCACAAGAGCTCCCCAAATAAAGGCGAACGTAATCGCTTTATCCATCGTGAAGGTCTCGCCGTAAATTAACACTGCAAGCAAGAACATCAGGCTAGGGCCGATGTACTGGAAAAAGCCGAGCGTTGATAATTTGAGGCGAGTCGCGGCACCAGTGAAGCACAGCAATGGCAAGGTCGTCACCACACCTGCTGCAATCAACAACGTATTGAGCTGCCATGGGTTTTCAATCATGTTTGCCGTTGGTGAACTGGCAATAAACAGAAGATAAACGGCGGCAGCGGGTAATAAGATTAGCGTTTCGACAAACAAACCCGTTTGAGCATCCACCGCGACTTTCTTACGTAGCAAACCGTAAAAACCGAAGCTCATCGCCAACGCCATCGCTACAATTGGCACCGAACCAAAGACGATCAACTGCACCAAAACGCCGCATCCTGCCAATACCACAGCAAACCATTGCAGTTTACGTAGTCGTTCGCCCAAGAACACCATACCGAGCAACACGTTAATCAGCGGGTTGATGTAATAGCCTAAGCTGGCATCCAGCATGTGATTGGAGTTAACCGCCCAAATGAAGATCAGCCAGTTGCCACCAATCAATATCGAACTGGAAAGCAAATACGCGATTTTCTTTTTATCTGTGGCAATGTGATAAACCGAGCGCCAGTGACGGCCAAAATGAAGAAGTGCGGCAAGCAAAAAGAAAGACCAAATCACTCGGTGGCTTAAGATCTCGAGTGGAGACACTTGTGTTATCGATTTAAAGTACATGGGCGCAATGCCCCACATCGTGTACGCGCCAACCGCAAGCAGGACACCTTGCCGCGCGCGCTGTTGTTCTTCTGGTGTCATGAAGTGTCACCTAATTGTGTGTTTATAGAGCAGAAAATCAGTATACGAGCCGTGGTGTGAAACACCTAACAATTTGCGGTTTTATTCGCCATGAAACCCCATTACAATGTGCCCTCACTTTGTGTGCTGGTGGCATGCAAAAGCATTTCTACATCACCCAATCTGAGATTTTTCATGACCTCAACTTTGTTAGCCGAACAATCAGACTCACCTGTAACGCCTCAACGTGTGTTGGAGGAAGTTTTCGGTTATCAAACGTTTCGTGATGGCCAGCAAGAGGTCATCGAATCGGCGGTCGAGGGCAAAGACAGTCTGGTGATCATGCCGACAGGTGGTGGCAAATCTCTTTGCTATCAGATACCTGCGTTGGTTCGTAGTGGCATCACCTTGGTGATTTCGCCGCTGATTTCTTTGATGAAAGACCAGGTCGATCAGCTCAAGGCTAACGGCGTTGCGGCAGAGTGTGTGAACTCCACCATGAGTCGTGAAGAGCTGCTGAGTGTGTATAACCGCATGCACAGCGGTCAACTCAAATTGGTTTACGTCTCACCAGAACGCGTGTTAATGCGTGACTTCATCGAGCGACTCGAAAACCTACCTTTGGCGATGATTGCGGTGGATGAAGCGCACTGTATCTCGCAGTGGGGGCACGATTTCCGTCCCGAATACGCCGCGCTGGGTCAGCTAAAGCAGCATTTTTCGCATGTGCCATTTATGGCGCTCACCGCCACTGCGGATGACGCTACACGTCGCGACATTCTTGAACGCTTACGTTTGCATGAACCTCATGTCCACTTAGGCAGTTTTGACCGTCCGAATATCCGCTACAACCTGGTCGAGAAGCACAAGCCGATTTCTCAGATCATTCGTTATCTCGACACCCAAAAGGGCAATTGCGGCATCATTTACTGTGGTAGCCGTAAGAAAGTCGAAATGGTGACGGAGAAGTTGTGCAACAACCACATCCGTGCGGCGGGCTATCATGCAGGGATGGACGCTGATGAGCGTGCTTACGTTCAAGAGGCGTTTCAGCGTGATGACATTCAAATCGTGGTCGCGACGGTTGCCTTTGGTATGGGTATCAACAAGCCGAACGTCCGTTTTGTGGTGCACTTTGATATTCCGCGCAATATTGAATCCTACTACCAAGAAACGGGACGAGCAGGGCGAGATGGTTTGCCTGCTGAAGCGATGATGTTGTACGACCCTGCAGACATCAGTTGGCTACGTCGCATGCTGGATGAAAAAGACGATGGACCGCAAAAGCAAGTAGAAAGCCATAAACTTAATGCGATGAGTGCCTTTGCGGAAGCGCAAACCTGTCGTCGTCAGGTTCTGCTCAACTACTTTGGTGAATACCGCGAGAAGCCTTGTGGTAACTGCGATATCTGCCTCGATCCACCCAAACATTTTGATGCGACAGAAGAAGCGCGAAAAGCGTTGTCGTGTGTTTACCGCGTTAACCAAAGCTTTGGTATGACGTATGTGGTTGAGGTGCTGCGTGGTATGCAAAATATCCGCGTGCGTGAACATGGCCACGATAAGATCTCTACATACGGCATTGGCCGCGATCACAGCCATGATTACTGGGTGAGTATCTTCCGCCAGTTAATCCACAAAGGTCTGCTGTTTCAAAACATTACTCGAAACTCGACGTTGCAACTGACCGAGGAAGCTCGACCATTATTGCGCGGGGATGTGTCGCTCGAGCTAGCGGTTCCTCGTTTGGATACCGCAGCACGCGCTGCGAAGTCGGACAAACTGACCAGCAAAAACTACGATAAGAAGCTGTTTGCGAAATTACGCAAGCTGCGTAAGTCGATTGCCGATGAAGATGGCTTACCACCATACGTTGTATTTAGTGATGCGACCTTGATTGATATGGCGGAGATTCTGCCGACGTCGTATGGCGAAATGCTGGCGGTGAGCGGGGTAGGTCAACGTAAATTAGAAAAATATGCCGATCCATTCTTGGATCTGATTCAAGAACACATCACTCACCACGGATAAGGAACCAAAATGCAGAAGGAATTTGGCCTAACAGAATACATTGCCGAAGAAGGTCGTTTGCTGATTGCAGCCCCAAGATTTGATTTAGACACCTTTCCGGCGTTAGGTGAGCGTTTGGTGGGTTTACTCTCTGCGACGGTAATCGAAAAACAGTGGGATGCGGATATCCACTCTTGGCTGATCGATTTTGAAGGTTGCCGCTTATTTATGAAAGCGGAGCATTACAGTGAAGCGATTTGGTTTGAAGCGCTGAACATTGAAGAGAGTAGGGAAGAGCTCGATTATCTTGCTGGATTATTTCAACGCGGCTTCTAAACTCAACTTATCAACTCTTTAAATCATTTCCTTATAGGGTGTTTCACATGAAACACCCTTTTTCGTTTTTCGCCCAATTCTTTGGTGTAAAGGTGAAATTATCGGATAAACGTTTGCGTAAAAAGCACCGCTTGCGAGCGCAATTGGTTAATGTATAATCGCCCACCGCTTCGCTTGGAATGAGTGAAGCCGATTTGAATTTTCATTTTACATTGTTGGTAAGAGTCGTTTTCGTTAATGAAAATGCTCGATTTGGGTTCCCTCGCCCCCAAACCAAACTAAAAAGGTATCGCATGAGTAACTTTACCCCTGCGCAGCAGCGCAACGCCCTTATCTATCTGGTTTTATTCCATCTAGTCATTATTGCATCCAGCAATTATCTGGTTCAGCTACCGTTTACTATCTTCGGTCTGCACACCACTTGGGGCGCATTTACCTTCCCATTTATCTTCCTAGCGACAGACTTAACTGTTCGTATTTTTGGTGCTCAGTTAGCGCGTAAGATCATCTTCTTAGTGATGTTGCCTGCGTTAGCGGTGTCTTACTTCCTTTCGGTTGTGTTCTTTGAAGGTCAGTTCCAAGGATTTAGCCATCTAGGGGAATTTAACCTGTTTGTCGCACGTATTGCGATTGCGAGTTTCATGGCTTACTTACTTGGTCAGATCATGGATGTGCATGTGTTCAACCGTCTACGCCAAATGAAGCAGTGGTGGGTAGCACCAACGTGTTCGACACTCTTTGGTAATGCGCTAGATACCATTGCGTTCTTTGCGATTGCATTCTACCAAAGTCCAGATCCATTTATGGCTGAGCATTGGACGGAAATCGCGCTGGTGGATTACGGCTTCAAGTTGGTGATCAGCCTTGGCTTGTTTGTCCCAATGTACGGTGTATTACTGAATTATCTGATTAAGAAGCTAACCGCAGTAAACCCAGACTTCAAAGTGAGTACGGCTGCGTAATCTCGCTGATTGAATGTGAATAACAAAAAGCCGCTGAATCCAGCGGCTTTTTTGTATTTGAAGGACGGGTACGAGTCTCGTTGTACAGCACAAGGAGCAATAAGATCATGGGTGTTCTAAAGCTCCAAGCACTGTACATTGGAATGCCAAATAACAAAAAGGCTCCATAAGGAGCCTTTTTACTCGATAACAATCATTAGCAAGCGGTAATCGTTAATGGCCAACCAATGTCTGTTTGACGGTTCGATTCTATTTCTAACTCAGCAGCCGTAAGCGGGTTAGCTTCTAGCCATTTCGCATCAATGTTCAACGTCAGTTTATCACCTTCAGCCAATAGCTCGACTTGTGGTTCTAAGCTTGGGTTGCGGCGGTGGGTCAGTAGAACTGCAAGACGCAGCAAGCGCAGCACGCGTTTGGCACTTGTTCCAGATATAGCATGTTGCTCTGGCAGTGAGCTTAGCTGCTCGCGGTAACGGCGCGCAATTTCACCAATAAAGAACTTCTGCGCACGTGTATAGCCTGGCAAATCGAGGTTTTGCAGTAAGTAAGCACTATGTTCACCGCCTTTTTTAAAGTCGATGGTTAGGCCAATTTCGTGCAATTTTGCTGTGGTTTCGAGCAGAACTTTACCTTGAGGCTCAGCAATCCACTCATTGCCACCGGCTTGCTCTAAAAGCTTACCAGCCAGCGTTGCCACTTGTTCACCATATTGGCAATCAAGCTGATAACGGCTTTGCACGCTACAAATGGTGCGAGCACGAATGTCATTTTGACGCAGCTCGTCGACCATTTCATAAACCAAGCCTTCACGCAGTGCGCCGCCCGCGAGTGTCATCGCATCGATTTCAAGTAACTCGAAAATCGCGATAAGAATAGACAGGCCGCTAGGGAAGACCAAGGCACGCTCAAGCGTTAAACCTTCGATGTCGAGCTCTTCCAAATGATCGGCTAGCATGGCTTGCTTTTGTAAACGCTTAAGTTTGGAGTGAGTAATTACTTCGTCCATACCCTGCGCCAGCATGATTTCTTGTAGCGCCTGAACGGTACCAGATGCACCTACGCACACATCCCAACCAAGATCGGTGTACTGTTCTAAGATTGGCTTGATGGTTTGCTTTGCGCCTTCAATCGCAGCTTCGAAGTTACGGGCATTCAGTTGGCGATCTTTAAAGAAGTTCTCCAACCATGTCACGCAGCCCATTTTTAGGCTGGTGAGGGCTTTCGCTTCAAAACCTTCGCCAATAATCAGCTCAGTGCTCGCGCCACCAATATCAACCACAAGGCGACGACCACTACCACCTGATGTGTGGGCAACACCTTTATAGATAGTGGCGGCTTCTTCTTCACCAGAGATGACTTCGATTGGCTGCCCCAGAATCTGGTTCGCTTTCTCTAGAAATACATCCACATTGGTGGCAGTACGTAAAGTCGCTGTGCCGACAATGCGAATGTTTTGTGTAGGAATATCCTGCAAGCGTTCCGCAAATAGACTTAAGCAGTCCCATCCTCGCTGCATAGCTTCCATACTAAGAGAATTATGTTCATCTAAGCCCGCCGCTAGACGAACTTTGCGCTTAATTTTAGCCATTGTTTGAACGCTGCCATCGATGTGACGCACAACGAGCATGTGAAAACTGTTCGACCCGAGGTCGATGGCTGCGTATAGCGGTGATGATCCTGCTTGACTCATAAACGACTTCAGTTTCCTTTTATGATTGTTTCGGCGCTGATTGACGTGGCTGACGAGGACGACGTCCTTGAGGCTTACGGTTACCAGAGCGAGTACCACCGGTGTTGGTGCGGCGTTGCTGAACGCGCGGCGCACGCATGCGGATTGGCGCAGGCAGATCTTGAATCAGAGCTGATGCATCGTATTCCGACACAGGAATGGTGTGTTCGATGTATTCTTCAATCGCAGGCAAGTTGATTGCGTATTCTTCACACGCAAAGCTGATTGAGTGACCGCTCGCGCCCGCACGACCCGTACGACCAATGCGGTGTACGTAATCTTCACAATCGTCAGGCAGGTCATAGTTGAATACGTGCGTTACTTGAGGAATGTGTAGCCCACGGGCTGCAACGTCAGTCGCAACAAGAATGTCGACATCACCTTTAGTAAATTGCTCAAGAATCTTTTCACGTTTCTTCTGTGGAACATCACCTGTTAGTAGGCCAACGCGGTGACCATCTGCCGCCAAGTGGCCCCAAACTGACTCACATTTATGTTTGGTGTTCGCAAACACGATTGCGCGATCTGGCCATTCTTCTTCAATCAGAGTTTGAAGTAGAGCCATCTTGTCTTCATTAGATGGGTAGAACAGCTCTTCTTGGATACGGTGACCGGTTTTTTGTGCTGGCTCAACCACAACATGCTCAGGATTGTGCATATGCTCGAAAGCCAACTCTTGCACGCGGTAAGACAAAGTCGCAGAGAACAACATGTTCAAACGCTCTTTTGGCTCAGGCATACGACGGAACAAGAAACGAATGTCTTTAATAAAGCCAAGATCGAACATGCGGTCGGCTTCATCTAACACAACTGCTTGAATGTTGTTTAGATTGAAAACGCGCTGTTTGTAGAAATCGATGATACGGCCAGTCGTGCCGATTAGAATGTCTACGCCATCTTGTAGCTTCGCAAGTTGCTTATCGTAGCTTTCGCCACCGTAAGCTAATGCGGCTTTTAGACCTGTACTTGCAATCAGCGGCTCAGCATCGTTGAAGATCTGAATCGCTAGCTCACGCGTTGGCGCCATAATAATTGCACGCGGTTGCGTTGGTTGACGGCCTTCGTGCTCAGGTGTCGTAAGTAGGTGGTTGAAGGTTGCAGTTAAAAACGCAAGCGTTTTACCAGTGCCCGTTTGGGCCTGGCCTGCGATGTCTTGGCCGGTGAGCAGTACCGGCAACGCCAAGGCTTGGATAGGGGTACAATATTCGAACCCTTTTTTTTCCAATCCTTCAGTAACTTGGGGCTGTAAACCCAAATCGGCGAACTTTTGCTCTGTGATATGCGTCTTTTTCATGGCTATAGAATATCAGCTAAAGCTTGCAATACGAAAGTAAATACATTCCAATAGGGCATCTAATTACTGGTTATCATCCAACCAGTTTCGAAAAACACATTGGAGTGGAAGATGAGTGATAAGATTTTGCAGCTAACTGATGACGGTTTTGAAAACGATGTAATCAATGCTGCAGGCCCAGTTCTCGTAGATTTTTGGGCAGAATGGTGTGGTCCTTGTAAAATGATCGCTCCTATCCTGGACGAAATCGCTGAAGAGTACGAAGGCAAACTCACTATCGGTAAACTAAACATCGACCATAACGCAGGCACGCCGCCTAAGTTTGGTATTCGCGGTATTCCAACGCTACTGTTATTCAAAGACGGCAACGTAGCGGCAACGAAAGTTGGTGCTTTGTCTAAGACTCAGCTTAAAGAGTTCTTGGACGCAAACTTATAATCACCAAGTGATTACAGATAAAACCGTGCAATGTAACAATGCGCGGTTTTGTTTTTCTAACTCTGGACTAGAATATTAATTAGTGCTAACTTATCGCGCGTTAATTGAACAAATTTCTCTTCTTGGTCGATCCTGAGACCAAATCCATCTTAACTAGAAAACAGATCTTATTTTGACTAAACAAGAATCCACCACCATGAACCTTACCGAACTGAAGAACAGACCTGTGTCTGACCTTGTAAAACTGGGCGAAAGCTTAGGACTAGAGAACCTAGCTCGCTTAAGAAAACAAGACATCATCTTCGCGATTTTAAAAGCACACGCTAAAGGCGGCGAAGACATCTTTGGCGATGGGGTTCTGGAAATTCTGCAAGACGGCTTTGGTTTCCTACGCAGTGCAGACAGTTCGTACCTTGCTGGTCCGGACGACATCTACGTATCACCAAGTCAGATTCGTCGTTTTAACCTACGTACTGGTGACTCAATTGCTGGTAAAATTCGCCCACCAAAAGACGGTGAACGCTACTTTGCCCTTCTAAAAGTCAATACAGTTAACGACGACAAACCAGACAACGCTCGTAACAAGATCCTATTTGAAAACCTTACCCCTCTGCATGCGAATGAACGCATGGTAATGGAGCGTGGTAACGGTTCTACAGAAGACATCACAGCACGTGTTTTAGACTTGGCATCGCCTATCGGTAAAGGTCAACGTGGTCTGATTGTTGCTCCGCCAAAAGCGGGTAAGACAATGCTTCTGCAAAATATCGCTCAAAGCATCGCATACAACCATCCAGAGTGTGAGTTGATGGTACTTCTTATCGACGAACGTCCAGAAGAAGTAACAGAGATGCAGCGTCTAGTTAAAGGTGAAGTAGTAGCGTCGACTTTCGATGAGCCAGCATCTCGTCACGTACAAGTGGCAGAAATGGTAATCGAGAAAGCAAAACGTCTTGTTGAACACAAGAAAGACGTGGTTATCCTGCTTGACTCTATCACTCGTCTAGCTCGTGCTTACAACACCGTAGTGCCTTCATCAGGTAAAGTACTGACAGGTGGTGTGGATGCAAACGCATTGCACCGTCCTAAGCGTTTCTTCGGTGCGGCACGTAACGTAGAAGAAGGCGGCAGCCTAACTATCATCGCAACGGCACTAGTAGATACTGGTTCTAAAATGGATGAAGTTATCTACGAAGAGTTCAAGGGTACAGGTAACATGGAACTGCACTTGAACCGTAAGATTGCTGAGAAGCGTGTATTCCCTGCGATTGACTTCAACCGCTCAGGTACACGTCGTGAAGAGCTACTGACGAAGACTGACGAACTACAGAAGATGTGGATTCTGCGTAAGATCGTTCACCCAATGGGCGAAATCGACGCAATGGAATTCCTAATCGATAAGCTAGCAATGACGAAGACGAATGATGAGTTCTTCGATGCTATGCGTCGTCAGTAATAACTGAGTTCTTATTTTGAAAAAGCCACCACAAAAATGGTGGCTTTTTTATTGCTTTCTATCAATAGAAGCAGCAGAATGAGAACAAATGTTATCGGGAGGTTAACATGCAACAAGGAATGTTGTCGTCATTACTCCTGAGCTTGTCACTGCTCACTCTACCCGTGGCCGTTTCTGCGAAGGAAATGCAGGAGTCTGTGGTAGAGCAGTGGCTTCAGGATACTCAAATTCAAACCAAAGTTTCTGAACTCCTTGAGTACGTGGTCAGAGATGAGGTTGATTCGCTTAAATTTTCCCTCGATCGGCTCGCTTTTCCTCAGCAAGAGGTGGTGCGTTTTCGCCTGTTGGAAAAATTAGAACAGCAAAACATCATACTTACCCCGCGCATGGCACTGTTCGTGGAATCGCAAGTTCGTTTGACACCAACGTATCAAATGTTGGAGCGAGGCGATGGCTATGAATTCAGTGTACCCGCATTCAATTACCCAGCGATTGCGAGTCGTTTAATTAAGCGTTGGAAGCAAGACCAAAGCACGTTAGATTTTGTGCTGCAAGCTGAACGAAAAGAGTTAAACCTGCAGCAATGGTTAACGGGGACGTCTCAACAAATTCAGACAAGAGAATCCTTGCTCATTCGTGAGCTAGATAGCTTATCGCCAAGTGCGTTAAAGGCCTTAACGACGCAGTTAACTCAAGCGAATGTCACCAGTTGGCTACCGTCCACAGCAGTGGTCGTTCGTATGGCGCAAGTCAGCCAAGACAAAGCTATGTACAATTTACTATGGCGAATGCGCGCCGATTACAATAGCCAACAGGAACTCAAGCGCTTAGCTGATACAGGAGATGCTTTCTCTTTGCAGCAGTTGATGAATGCCACGATCAACCCAAGCCTCAAACCTCTCGCGATTCGCTTACTCACCAAATCCAATCCATTATCGCCGGAAGTGAAACAGTTTCTTATTGCGAAAATGGCATTATCTGAAGAGGCGACACTGGTCGCTCGTCAACTGGCTCAACAAGGCCACCAAACATGGCTTGAAGAATTAATTTCAAGTAACCGCCAAGTAAAGGCTCGTCAGATCGAGCAAGTATTAAAGTAACCCTGCTCACATACCCACACAAAATAGGAGGATCTTAGCGTCCTCCTATTTGTTATACTGCGGACAGTTTAATCAGCCAGCATGAAGGCCTATGAGTTTTAAGGATTTACGCGAATTTATCGACCATCTAGAACAGAAAGGTCGACTTAAACGCATTACTCACCCTGTCGATCCCGCTTACGAAATGACAGAGATCAGCGACCGCACCTTACGTGCTGGTGGCCCTGCGCTGTTGTTTGAAAATCCAATCGGCTACAACGTTCCTGTTCTGACCAACCTGTTTGGTACGCCAGAGCGCGTTGCGATAGGTATGGGGCGTGAAGACGTAAAAGAATTACGCGAAGTCGGCAAACTGCTGGCTTACTTAAAAGAACCTGAGCCACCAAAAGGCTTCAAAGACGCATTGGAAAAACTGCCAGTATTCAAGCAAGTGTTGAATATGCCAGCCAAGCGACTGCGTAAAGCGCCATGCCAAGACATTGTATGGCAAGGTGACGAAGTCGATTTGGATAAAATTCCGGTGATGAGTTGTTGGGCGGAAGACGTAGCACCATTATTAACGTGGGGTTTGACGGTCACCAAAGGGCCGAATAAAAAACGTCAGAACCTCGGTATCTACCGCCAACAAAAAATCGCCAAAAACAAAATCATCATGCGTTGGCTAGCTCACCGTGGTGGCGCGTTAGATTTGCATGATTGGATGGAAACCAACCCGGGTAAGCCGTTCCCAGTTTCCGTGGCGTTTGGTGCCGACCCTGCCACTATCCTTGGTGCGGTGACGCCAGTGCCGGATACGTTATCAGAATATGCCTTTGCTGGTTTGCTGCGTGGCAGTAAAACCGAAGTGGTCAAATCCATCAGTAACGATTTGGAAGTCCCAGCAAGTGCTGAAATCGTCATGGAAGGGTACATCGACCCGAACGAGTTTGCCGATGAAGGCCCTTACGGCGATCACACTGGCTACTATAACGAAAAAGAAAAGCATCACGTCTTTACCATTACGCACATCACCATGCGTAAAGACCCAATTTATCACAGTACCTATACTGGTCGTCCGCCAGATGAGCCAGCGGTATTAGGCGTGGCACTGAATGAAGTATTCGTGCCAATTCTGCAAAAGCAATTCCCTGAGATTGAAGACTTCTACCTACCGCCAGAAGGTTGTTCGTATCGCATGGCCGTTGTAACTATGAAGAAGCAATACCCAGGTCATGCGAAGCGCGTGATGATGGGAGTGTGGTCCTTCTTGCGTCAGTTCATGTACACCAAGTTTGTGATTGTGTGTGATGAGTCGGTAAATGCGCGCGACTGGAATGACGTCGTCAAAGCGATGACCGAACATATGGATCCAGTGCGCGATACCTTGATGATAGACAACACGCCAATCGATTCTCTCGACTTTGCGTCGCCAGTGGTGGGGTTAGGTTCCAAAATGGGACTAGATGCGACCATCAAATGGGATGCGGAACTTGCAACACGTCCCCAAATCAGTAAGCAAGACAGTAAAGTAATAACAGAAGCCGATTTGGAATCACTGAAACAACAGCGTCCAGAGATTATTGATATCTATCTACCACCAACAACCAATAATCGTTTTGCCGTCGTTACGATGAAGAAAGACCAAGCGGGCCAATCTCAAGCATTAATGGAATACCTGTGGGACTTCTTCGCGCAGTACACCGACAACAAGTTCGTTATCTTGTGTGATGAGGACGTCAATGCGCGAGATTGGAATGACATCATTTGGGCGGTGACCACTCGTATGGATCCGGATAGAGATACCACTCAAGTATCAGGTAAGGCAGAAAGTTCGTCCAAACTCGGACTGGATGCGACTAACAAGTTCGAATCTGAAGTCACGCGTGAGTGGGGTACGCCAATTAAAAAAGATCCTAAACTTGTGGCTAAAGTCGATGAGATTTGGGACCAGTTAGGTATTCTATGAGTCATCAAGTCCACCTTCTGCCTATAGACGTAACATTTGAGGTTAAAGAAGGGGAAACGGTGTTGGAAGCCGCGCTCAACAACAATATTCGCTTCCCACATCGTTGCCAAGTTGGCGCTTGTGCCATGTGCATGTGTAAAAAGCTATCGGGCGAGGTGACATATCACCTCGAACCCATGCTAACCAATAAAGAGCAGCAGCAAGGTTGGATATTCCCTTGCCAAGCCTATACAGAAAGTAATTTAGTGCTTACTTTTGATGAGTAAGCGAGAGGAACACCATGACCATCCAATGTAAAGTAAAGTCTATTCAGCCGTTAGCTTGTAATACTTACCAAATTCTACTGCACCCTGAGTCTCCAGTTGCGTTTAAAGCTGGCCAATACCTGATGGTTGTGATGGGAGAAAAGGATAAACGCCCATTCTCGATTGCAAGCAGCCCTTGCCGACATGAAGGCGAATTAGAACTTCATATCGGAGCTGCTGAACACAACGCTTACGCCATCGAAGTTGTCGAAGCGATGAAAGCTGCGTTAGAAACAGGTAATGATATTGAAATCGATGCGCCGCACGGTGATGCATGGGTACAAGAAGACAGTGAACGCCCGCTGTTATTGATCGCTGGCGGTACAGGTTTTAGTTACGTACGTTCGATTCTGGATCATTGCGTAGCGCAGAATAAAACCAACCCTATCTATTTATACTGGGGTGCTCGTGATAATTGCCAGCTGTATGCGAAAGACGAATTGCTCGAACTTGCACAGAAATACGCAAATGTTCACTTTGTTCCGGTTGTTGAGGAAGCCCCAGCAGATTGGCAAGGGAAAGTCGGTAATGTACTACAAGCCGTGAGTGATGATTTCGAAAGCCTAGAAAACTACGATATCTATATTGCAGGTCGTTTTGAAATGGCGGGCGCAGCACGTGAGCAATTCACTCAGAATAAAAAAGCGAAGAGTGAACGTATGTTTGCAGACGCGTACGCATTCATTTAAATTCCGCGTTTCAGGCAGAAAAAGAGGGTTTTTTACCCTCTTTTTTACTTTTTTGATGAAATAGTCATCGAACAGCTAGTTTTATCCATTTTTTTTCAAAAAAGGGTTGCGCTCGGAACTCAACTCCCTATAATGCGCATCCACCGACACGGCAGACGCGATAAGGCTTCAGCAGGGT
>NZ_JAPEID010000044.1:0-36287 GCF_028823755.1 Vibrio sp. VP6 | reverse complement strand
GGGCCACAATCCTCAACGGCACCCTGGGGTATTCCTTTATGTCATCACAATCCATATCATCACGCTCCCGGCAAGACTTCCGCAAACTTATCCGTGAAAAACGCAACGCCTTGTGTAGCGATACGCAGTTTCAAGCGGGGCTAGACCTAGTCAGTCAATTTTCCCAACTTCCTGAAATCCAGCATTCTCAGCACATTGCTATTTATCTTTCTGCCGATGGTGAACTCGATACGAAGCCACTGATTGAATGGTTATGGCAACAGGGAAAGTCGGTGTATTTACCCGTCATCCATCCGTTCTCAAAAGGCCAGTTATTGTTTCTTCAATACGTGAATGAAGATCAATTGGTCTACAATAAGTACCGCATTCTCGAACCAAAGCTCGATATTCGCCACCTTCTTCCCGTCAAACAATTAGATGTAATCTGCACGCCTTTGGTCGGCTTCGACAGCATTGGGCACCGCTTAGGTATGGGTGGAGGCTACTACGATCGCACTCTTTCTCATTGGTTCAAGACAGGAGAAGGTGCCAAACCGATTGGCATTGCTCACGATTGCCAGCATGTAGAACGCTTACCAATTGAAAGCTGGGATATTCCATTACCTAAGATCGTGACTCCAAGCCAAATATGGCAATGGGAAAAGTAACGCTTAGCCGCTATAATCACGCCCGCAAACGTTAACGAACATCTATTCAGGAGATTGGCATGACTCAAGATGAAATGAAAAAAGCGGCTGGTTGGGCAGCACTTAAATATGTTGAGAAAGGCAGCATTGTCGGTGTTGGCACAGGCTCTACCGTGAATCACTTCATCGATGCACTAGGCACTATCAAAGATGATATCAAAGGTGCAGTGTCTAGCTCAGTTGCTTCTACAGAGCGTCTAAAAGAGCTTGGTATTGAAGTTTTTGAGTGCAACGACGTAATTAAGCTAGACGTATATGTTGATGGCGCAGACGAAATCAACCCTGCGCGTGAAATGATCAAAGGTGGCGGCGCAGCGCTAACTCGTGAAAAAATCGTTGCAGCAATCTCTGAAAAGTTTGTATGTATCGTTGACGACACGAAAGCGGTTGACGTGCTTGGCCAGTTCCCTCTTCCTGTGGAAGTGATTCCAATGGCACGTTCTTACGTTGCTCGTGAGTTGGTGAAACTTGGTGGTGACCCTGCATACCGTGAAGGTGTCGTAACGGATAACGGCAACATCATCCTAGATGTACACAACATGCAAATCACCAACCCGAAAGAGATGGAAGACAAAATCAACGGTATCGCGGGTGTGGTAACGGTTGGTCTTTTTGCTCACCGTGGTGCTGATGTTGTGATCACTGGTACGCCAGAAGGCGCAAAAATTGAAGAGTAAATAACAGCCATGAATCGGTCTATCTGATTCAGTTTTCTGTTATTTCATTACAGACGGTGCTGCAAGGCACCGTTTTTTATTCCTTTCTCTAAGAAAATTATCTCTTATTCCGTAATTTTCTTACCCAAAGCAATTTTTTTTTGTTACTTTATTGAACAGAAGACGCACAAGGAAACGTTTGTCCTCCTACAAAACTATTAATTATCCCCTTTTTAATGGTTTTGCCCAATGTGCGCCACATCAGCCCACCTTTCCATTTTAAGGACGAGAAAAAATGGCCAAAGTTTCACTGGAAAAAGAAAAGATTAAGATCCTCTTACTCGAGGGACTTCACCCTTCTTCAGTTGAAGTTCTTCAAGCAGCTGGTTACACCAACATTGAATATCACAAAGGTTCGCTTTCAGAGGAAGAACTGATTGAAGCAGTTAAAGATACGCACTTCATCGGTATCCGCTCCCGAACGAATCTATCCGAGGAAGTGATCAATGCGGCAAACAAACTGGTTGCGATTGGCTGTTTTTGTATCGGAACTAACCAAGTCGATCTTGGTGCGGCGGCAAAACGTGGCATTCCTGTATTCAATGCACCGTTTTCAAATACACGAAGTGTAGCTGAGCTAGTGCTTGGTCAGATTCTTCTGCTCCTTCGTGGGATTCCTGAAAAGAACGCCTTGGCACACCGTGGTATTTGGAAGAAGAGCGCAGACAACTCTTACGAAGCGCGTGGTAAACGCCTTGGCATCATTGGTTACGGCCATATCGGTACTCAGCTGGGCATTATTGCTGAAAACTTAGGTATGCGCGTGTACTACTACGACATCGAAAACAAACTATCACTTGGCAACGCAACGCAAATCCACACGATGAGCGAGCTGCTAAACAAATGTGATGTTATTTCGCTGCACGTACCAGAAACACCTGAAACGAAGAATATGATGGGCGAAGAAGAATTTGCTCGCATGAAGCCTGGCGCAATCTTCATCAACGCCGCTCGCGGTACCGTTGTTGATATTCCTGCGCTTTGCCACAGCCTAGAAGCTGGTCACTTAGCTGGCGCAGCAATCGACGTATTCCCAGTTGAACCAAAAACAAACGCTGACCCGTTTGAATCTCCACTACAGAAATTCGATAACGTCATTCTAACGCCACACGTGGGCGGCTCTACTCAAGAAGCACAAGAAAACATCGGCGTGGAAGTAGCGGGTAAACTGGCGAAATATTCAGATAATGGTTCAACACTATCAAGCGTTAACTTCCCTGAAGTATCTCTGCCTGAACACGGTCGTGAGTGCTCTCGCTTACTGCACATTCACAAAAACCGCCCAGGTATTCTGACTCAAATTAACACCATCTTCGCAGAAGAAGGCATCAACATCGCAGCGCAGTACCTACAAACTGAAGCTGAGATCGGCTACGTAGTTATTGATGTGGAAACTGAGCGTTCAGAAGAAGCACTAACTAAGCTGAAAAGCATTGAAGGCACAATTCGTGCTCGTATTCTTCATTAAGATGAATCCATACAACAAAGGCAGGGATTATCCCTGCCTTTTCTTTTTGTGTTACCAAAACAAATTATTTTAATTTGTAAACCACATCCACTTGGTCACGAATTACAAGAGTCGAGTCTTGGTAACTGTTCGAACCTTGCTTGCTGTCCATCGCCATTGAGCGCATCAACACAGGCTGTACATGCATTTGGTTATAGTTAATTTGCCAGATGCCGCCGAGTTTTTTATCAAAGCCAGATGCAAGCGATGCCGCTTTTTCTCTCGCATCTTTGATCGCAGCCATGCGTGCTTTTTGTTGGTATTCCGCTTGATTGCTCACTTTCAATTGGATGTTGTCGACCTGATTAATGCCAGCTTTCAACGCCATATCCAAATACTGGTTAAGATCGGCTAAATCTGTCACTGTTACATTGATGCTGCGTGATGCTCTGTATCCAACCAACTCCGCTTTGCCCGATTTAGGGTAGTGATACTGAGGCGCAAGATACAGGTTTGAGCTGGTGATATTGTCCTTTGATAAACCAGCATCAGACAGATATTGGAGAAAATCTTCGACTGTTTTATCGACGGATTGTTTTGCTTGTTCCGCTGTCATGGTGGTATCCACCACTTTTACAGAAAAGGTCGCCATGTCTGGTGTTGCGACCACCTCACCGTAACCCGTTGTTGTTACGTGAGCAAATTCAGGCACATCAGCCAAGACTGAAACACTGCTAAGACTAAGAGCTGAAGCCAGCAAACACGAATACAGTTTCATTCGACAAATCCATCCATATCAATAGTGAAGTGTCTCCACAAATCAGCATCACGACTTTGTTAAGTCGCCGAGCTGTAGGAGTAAGTGGTTTCATAATAGAAACTTCCGGTGATTATCCAAGCTCCTAACTTCACTTCTAACACAACTTTGACTGTGTAACTTTGGTGTAATTTCAACCATTCGTCATTTAATATTCGTCAGAAATGGTCGTCTATTCAATCACTACTGTGGTAAATGACGCTGTGCATAATTGACAATCGCTTGTGAAATCTCCTGCAACACGCCAGTTTCCAACTGCCAATGATGCCAATAAATACGATAAGACATCAGGAAGCCAGGCGTAACATCAATTAACGAACCTTGCTCTAGCTCATCAGTAATTTGCAGACGAGGGATCAAACAATATGCCACTCCAGCTAACGCCATTTTGAGAAAGGCCTCTGAGCTACTGATGTTATGATGAATCACGCTATCAGGACGCACATTGAAATGCTCTGTGAGAAACTTTTTATGTAAGTCATCATACTGATCGTAGGAAACCGCTGGCGCCTTTGCTAAGGTCTGATTGTTTACGCCTTCAGAAAAGTAACGCTGATAAAACTCAGGGTTAGCCACACAAACGTAATCAATTCGTCCTAAGTAATCGGCGCGACAATTTGGTATCGCTTGAGACTCTAAACTGATCGCCCCTGCGACCTCACCACTTTTCAGTTTTTCTATTGAACGTGATTCACCGTAAATCGTCAGCTTCAACTCTACTTGACGAGTTTTCATGACGTCTTGCAAAGCTGGCAGTAACCACGTTGCCAAACTGTCGGCGTTAGTAGCCAAAGACAGTTGCACTGGGCGCGTTGTAGTATCGTTTTTGATCTCAGGTAAAATTTCGTGCTCTAGCAACCGAACTCGGCGGTAAAGCCCCAATAGTTTTTTTCCAATAGGAGTTGGCTTGGGTGGCTGCTCGCGAATTAACACAGGTTGCGCCAAGAATTTTTCGAGCTGTTTAATACGCTGCGAAATGGCAGATTGTGAGACAAACAGATGCTCAGCAGCTCGTTCAAAACTGCCTTGATAAACAACGGCATCCAAGGCTTCTATCCATTTGTAATCCAACCCTCGCATTCACTTTCTCCCCAAAAAACCAACACCAAACCATTAAATAAGTAACTCTAATAATATATTAAAATCATTAATTATACTTATTTAACCAAAGCCATTATCTTTCCCCTCTCTGTCGTTTTCTTAATTATTTGAGGTGTATTGTGAGCTTTTGGGTTTTATTGCAAGGATTTGGTTTAGGGGCATCGATGATCATTCCGATCGGAGCACAAAATGCGTATGTCTTGAATCAAGGCATAAAGCGCAATCACCACCTGACGACAGCCACTATTTGTAGCATCCTAGATATGATCTTCATTTCTCTAGGTATCTTTGGTGGTGGTGCTATTCTGTCTCAAAATGAAATCCTACTGACATCGGTGACGCTTGGTGGTATTGCCTTCCTGAGCTTCTATGGACTACTTTCGCTTAAAAGCGCATTCAAGCCAGAGAATGAATCGGAATCAAAAGGGGAAGTCGTAGCTCGTGGACGCCGAACGGTCATTTTAGGCGCATTAGCTGTCACTGTGCTCAACCCACATTTGTACTTAGATACCGTTGTTATCTTAGGCTCAATCGGTGGACAATTTGAAGGCCATGATCGAATCGCTTTCGCGTTAGGCACTATTATGGCGTCATTTGTTTGGTTCTATACCTTGTCGATGGGCGCCGCAAAACTCGGGCCTACGCTATCTAAACCGAAAGTGAAAAGAGGCATCGATATCGCCGTTGCACTGATGATGTTCACCATTGCTTATGTACTCGCGAGCGAGCTCATCACTAAATACTGGTAATCCAAACCAAAGGATATGAATGACATGGAGTCACTGGAAAACATCTATCGCATCAACAAAGAGCGATTGCATTCGCTCTCGATTCCATTTCGAGAATGGCGACATGAAGCCATTCTCGACTTCGACACCGACCTTAAAGTCGCGAAAGAACTCGGCTGGCAAGGCACACATAGCAAAAGCTTGTTTTTAACACTCAAAGGTGGCGGGTATGCCGTGTTCATTACTGATAAAGACTCTCGCCTTGATGCCAACACGATTAAAGCAATATTAGGCAAGCGACCTTCTATTGGCAGTGATGAACTCATGCAGGAATTACTTGGCTGCCTACCCGGTGCTGTTTGCCCGATAGGTTTACCACCAGAGGTTGCGATCGTGGTGGATACCAAGCTCTATCATCACGAAGAGTTGCTTTATACACCAGGGCTACCAGAGCGCACCTTCGGTATTGCAGGTATTCATTTAAAACCACTCTTACAGATAGGTAATAACCCTCTGTTTGAAATATAAAAAAGCGAGGCTAGTGCCTCGCTTTTTAGATTATCTATCGTTCGAATTAAGATTCGACACGGTTCAAATGAACATCCATTTGTGGGAATGGAATTTCGATACCGTTCTCGTCCAATGCTTCTTTAATGCCTTGCATTGAATCGAAGTACACACCCCAGTAATCCGCAGTTTTAACCCAAGGGCGCACTACGAAGTTAACTGAAGAATCTGCTAGTGTTAGAACACCGATAGTCATATCAGGATCTTTCAAGATACGAGGATCTTTTTCTAGCGTTTCGCGAATCACTTTCTTCGTTAGCTTAAGATCGGCTTTGTATGAAACACCGATAACCAAATCTACGCGTCGCGTTGCATGGCGAGAGTAGTTCGTGATTGCACCACCAATAACAGACGAGTTAGGTACAACAACCATTTTGTTGTCTGGTGTTTTTAGAACTGTTTGGAAGATTTGAATCGCTTCAACACTACCCGCTACGCCGCCAATCTCTACATAGTCGCCAGATTTAAATGGACGGAATGCAACAATCAGTACGCCTGCCGCAAAGTTTGATAGAGAACCTTGTAGAGCAAGACCAACAGCAAGACCTGCCGCACCGATTACGGCAACAACAGATGCCGTTTGAACACCTAAACGGCCCAGAGCTGCGATAAGTACGATAACGAATAGTAGGTAACGAACAAGACCGTGAATAAATTCTACGACCGCCTTATCCATGTTTTTCTTTTCAAGTACTTTGGAAACACTGCCAGCGACTGCTTTAACGATAATATTACCGATAAATAGGATAATCAGCGCTGAAATAATGTTCACACCGTACTGAATAAGTAGGTCTGAGTTGTTTGTAAGCCAAGTCTCAGCTTGAGTCAGCCCATCTGTTAGAGTGGTATCGATACCCATCGATTCACCTGCCATAATTCTTATCCTCAAAAAATAAAGATATATAAATCTAATTGCCGTTAACTTATGAGCCTTGTTTTTTATAGGCCCTTATCTACAACAATATCCCTATTGCCCAACTGAACAGTGTCAGATTTTTGGCACGATATCCCAACTTTGACATTTTGCAAAGTCAGAGTTTCGCAAAGATATGCAAAACAAGGCTTTATCAGAATTTTCTGATATCGACCTGTTACAGAGTACGCAATGCTTTAACATTTCGCCACTTCTATTACCTAGATTCATGCGAAGCGGTTAAAAAATAACCTAATGATTATTGGCGCATTATTAATACGTACTTACATGCCCCTATCCATTCTTCTATTCAGCATGGGTATAAATCTATTAACGTTGAAGAAAGCCAAATGACAGACACAAAAAAACCCGCTCAAAGAGCGGGTTTTTAGATAACTCAATTCAGACGAATTATAGTACGTCGATCCGCTCAAAGAGCGGGTTTTTAGATAACTCAATTCAGACGAATTATAGTACGTCGATTGCGTTAAGGTCAGCAAATGCTTGCTCAAGACGAGTAACCATTGAAGCTTGACCAGCACGTAGCCATACGCGTGGATCGTAGTACTTCTTGTTTGGCGCGTCTTCGCCAGTTGGGTTACCGATTTGACCTTGTAGGTAATCGTGGTTTTCCGCTTCGTACTGACGGATACCATCCCAAGTTGCCCATTGTGTATCAGTATCGATGTTCATTTTGATAACACCGTAGCCGATAGATTCACGGATTTCTTCTAGAGAAGAACCAGAACCACCGTGGAATACGAAGTTTAGAGAGTTCGCTGGAAGACCGAATTTCTCAGAAACGTACGCTTGAGAATCACGTAGGATAGTTGGAGTTAGAACAACGTTACCTGGCTTGTAAACGCCGTGTACGTTACCGAAAGATGCTGCGATAGTGAAACGGTGGCTGATAGCGTTTAGTTTCTCGTATGCGTATGCAACGTCTTCTGGAGAAGTGTATAGCTCAGACGCGTCCATATCAGAGTTGTCAACGCCGTCTTCTTCACCACCAGTACAACCAAGTTCGATTTCTAGAGTCATGTTCATTTTAGCCATGCGCTCTAGGTACTTAGCAGAAATTTCGATGTTCTCTTCTAGAGACTCTTCAGAAAGGTCGATCATGTGAGAAGAGAATAGAGGTTTACCAGTTTGCGCGAAGTACTCTTCACCAGCGTCTAGTAGACCGTCGATCCATGGTAGAAGTTTCTTAGCAGCGTGGTCAGTGTGTAGGATTACTGGAACACCGTAAGCTTCAGCTACAGCGTGAACGTATTTCGCACCAGCAACAGCACCTAGGATTTGAGCTTCTTGACCTTCAAGTTTTAGACCTTTACCAGCAAAGAAAGCGGCGCCACCGTTAGAGAACTGAACGATAACTGGAGCTTTAACTTTTGCAGCTGCTTCAAGTACTGCGTTTACAGAGTCAGTACCAACACAGTTTACTGCTGGAAGTGCAAAGTGGTTTTCTTTTGCAACTTCAAATACTTTCTGAACGTCATCGCCAGAGATAACACCTGGTTTTACGAAGTCGAAGATCTTAGACATGGATGTAATCCTATTTATCTGTCGTTTTTAAACAAAACTTGTTAAGTTGAAAATCTTGCAAACGTTTGCTCACAACTGAGGCTATTCTAGCAGAGTTCCTCTCACGTTGCAGCAAACAAGAAAGCGGGAGAGTAACTCCCCCGCTTTGCTTTAATTACTTAGCGCGTGCTTCTAGCATTTCTACTGCTGGAAGAACTTTACCTTCTACGAACTCAAGGAAAGCGCCGCCGCCAGTAGAGATGTAAGATACGTCAGCTTTGATACCGAACTTGTCGATAGCTGCTAGCGTGTCACCACCACCTGCAACAGAGAAACCTTCAGAAGCTGCGATAGCTTCAGAGATACCTTTAGTACCTGCTTCGAAGTTCTTAAATTCGAATACACCTACAGGACCGTTCCATAGGATAGTTTTCGCGTTTTTAAGGATTTCAGCTAGAGCAGCTGTTGATTCTGGACCAAGGTCGAAGATCATGTCGTCGTCTTGTACTTCAGAAACGTGTTTGATTTCTGCTTCTGCGTTCTCGTCGAATGCTTTCGCACATGCAACGTCAGTTGCCACTGGAATTGCACACTCGTCCATTAGCTTCTTAGCAGTGTCTACTAGGTCAGCTTCGTATAGAGATTTACCAACGTTGTGACCAGCAGCAGCGATGAATGTGTTAGCAATACCACCACCAACAACAAGTTGGTCAGCGATTTTAGATAGAGATTCAAGAACAGTTAGCTTAGTAGAAACTTTTGAACCACCTACGATAGCAACCATTGGACGAGCAGGCTTGTCCATTGCTTTGCCTAGAGCTTCTAGTTCGTTTGCTAGTAGAGGACCAGCACAAGCTACAGGAGCGTGCATACCAACGCCGTGAGTTGACGCTTGAGCACGGTGAGCCGTACCGAATGCATCCATTACGAATACGTCACATAGTGCTGCGTATTTCTTAGATAGCTCTTCTTCGTTTTTCTTCTCGCCTTTGTTGAAGCGAACGTTTTCTAGAACAACAAGCTCACCAGCGTTTAGCTCTAGGCCATCTAGGTAATCTTTAGCAAGTTTAACTTCGCAATCTAGTGCGTCGTTTAGGTAGTTAACAACTGGTTGTAGAGAGAACTCTTCAGCGTATTCACCTTCAGTTGGACGACCTAGGTGAGAAGTAACCATTACTTTAGCGCCAGCTTCTAGGCAGTGCTTAATAGTTGGAAGAGATGCGATGATACGTGCATCAGAAGTTACTTTACCGTCTTTTACTGGCACGTTTAGGTCAGCACGGATGAATACACGTTTACCTGCAAGATCCAGGTCAGTCATCTTGATTACAGACATGATGTGTCCTCTCAAATATTTAATAATTAAAGTTTTTGAAAACTCGGCAACCCTGCCAAGCCTGTTAATTCTTCAAACTGGTTATAGATATGGAGATACGTCAGATTTATTTCAAGGCTTGAAATAAAAATTCTCTCCATCACTTCTTCACCTTTATAGCTCCACTTGTGAAGAAACTTTCATTGCTAAAGCGGTATCCAGCATCCGGTTAGCAAAGCCCCATTCGTTATCGCACCAAACGAGCATTTTTACTAATTGCCCGTTACTCACTCTTGTCTGAGTTCCATCCACTATCGCGCTATGGGGATCGTGGTTAAAGTCGATGGAAACGAGTGGCGATTCAGTATAGTCAACAATGTTACGTAATGTACACTGAGATGCGTTAACAATGGTTTGATTTACGTCATTAACTTTCACATTTGTATTAATTGTGACACTTAAATCCATTGCAGTGACGTTAACTGTCGGAACTCGAACGGAAATGGCTTCGAATTTGTTGGAAAATTTCGGGAAGATTCTTTCAATTCCTTTATGCAACTTGGTGTCAACAGGAATGATAGATTGGCTCGCAGCTCGAGTACGACGTAAGTCATTATGGTAGGCATCAATAACTTGTTGGTCGTTCATGGATGAGTGGATTGTGGTAATGGTACCTGACTCAATCCCAAATGCTTCATCCAATACTTTGATGATGGGAACAATACAGTTGGTGGTACATGAACCATTGGACACCACGCGGTGTTCATCTTTGAGGGTTTCGTGGTTCACACCGTAAATAATGGTGTTATCGAGATCGTTCGCTCCTGGATGAGAGAAGAGCACTTTCTTCGCTCCGGCTTCGATATGGGCAAGACCATCAGCCTTTGAACCATAAACGCCGGTACAATCTAAAACGATATCGACTTCAAGGTCGCGCCACGGAAGCAGTTCAATTTCAGAGAGATGAAGAATTCGGATGGCATCATATTCACCGCTTTCATGGTGAACATTCAAATGTTCTTGATCGTGGGAGATTTTCTTACCAAAACGGCCATGACTGGTGTCATATTGTAGAAGGTGAGCCATTGCCTCTGGTTGAGCAAGCTCATTAACCGCTACCACTTTAATCTGCTGATGTTTGCCGCTTTCATAGACAGCTCGCAGAACATTACGACCTATACGTCCAAATCCATTGATCGCAACTTTTAGCATTTATCCTTCGCCCCACCAAAAATTTCGTGGCACAGATAGTACCTGATAAGGCTGAAAAACGCACCTAATGAATCATAGTAAAGCATGATTTAAAAAGGCTGGGACATAGCCCAGCCTTCTTTGAAAGAGATTAGAACGCTACGTCTAACCCTAACCAGTAACGACGTCCATCTTCGACGTACCCATATTCTTTGTAGTTGATGTCTTCATCGAACAGGTTGTAAATCGCACCTTTGATCTTGGTGTTATCCGTCAACTGATACGTTACGCCGGCATCTACAAACGTATAAGCAGGTTCAACGATGCTGTTGCGTGATGGGCCAGTGACCGGATCCATTTCTTTGCCTCGGTAGGTCACTTTCGTCCAACTCTCTAGGTTGTCTGTTGTTTGCCAAGTGACATCAACATTAAACAGATGCTTTGGAAGTTGCTGAAGTGGCATGCCTTTGTATTCACCCGTTTTTTGCTCCGAGTCGGTAAAGGTATAGCTTGAGCTTAAGTAGATAGTCTCGGTTAGTGGTTTCGCCAACGTTGCTTCTACACCCTGAGTAACAGCTTCATCCACATTAATGCGGTAAGTAGGATCCGCCCCCCATTGGTTTGGGCCATCCGTACAAATTGTATCTGGGCACACCACGCGAGTAATCTTATCTTTAAACTCATTGTGGAAGGCGGTTAACGTCACATCAAGACCAGAATCACCTTGGTAAAGCACACTGATTTCTTTGTTCAGTGAAGTTTCCGGATCCAAATCTGGGTTACCATAAATATTGCCGCCACCACTGACTTGCGCCCAACCTGGGGTAATTTCACGTAACTGAGGAGAGCGGAAGCCTGTCGCCACACCGCCTTTGACCGTCCAAGCAGGATCAACACGCCACACACCATACACTCTCGGGCTAAAATGCGCGCCGTAGTTTTCATCGTGATCCAAACGACCACCTAATGTCAGACTAAAAGGTTCTGCGATCTTCCATTCATCTTCGATGAACACAGCCCATTGTGTATTTGATGCTTTCGTTTTAGATGATGCTTTGTTAGACGTAAAATCTTCCAACTCGGCATGCGTCGCATCGACACCAGTTGTCAGAGTATGCGCGCCCAGCCCTTTAACTAGACTGGATTTAAACGTGGTATTTACAATAGTCATTTCGCGAGATTTGTTTTCACTCTCCTCGCGCTGCAAGTAGGTATCAGAGTTACCCAATAACTCCCACTCCCCGGTGTGACTAAGCGTAACGTAGTTACGACGATATTCATTCAATGAATCTTCACAGCCTCTACGACAGCCCGTCGTAGGTACAGAAAGACCAACATTACCGCGACGACTTTGTGCCGATGTACCACCCTCTAACTGCACAGAGTGACGATCATTGATTTGATAGATCAGTTTTGAAGAGATGCTCTGCATATCTTTGTCTTCATAACCATAATCAATGTCATCTTCTTCCCTTGCGGTGTATTGACCATAAACCTGTAGCAACAAGTTTTCTGCAAGAGGGCCATTTACAAAGAAGTTTGCACTCTGTTCACCACCAGAACGGCTGTTTTCTTGGATAACCGTCCCCAGCTGCACATTACCTGTCCACTCAAGCGCATCTTTACGGGTGATCACGTTAATCACACCACCAATCGCATCGGAACCATATAGTGTCGACATCGGGCCACGGATCACTTCGATTCGCTCAATGGCTTGAAGTGGCGGCAACCAACCTTGTTCAATACCAGGGCCATCGCTATTTGGGCGAGTTTCGCGAGTACTTTGGCGCTTACCATCCACAAGAATTAACGTGTACTTAGAGCCCATACCACGAATGCTGATATCGGTTGTATCACCACCACCAGTCACAACAACACCCGGCACACTTTTCAGTGCATCAGTAACGTCGCGGTAGTAGCGCGAGTCCAATTCTTCTCGCGAGATAACACTAATACTTGCAGGCGCATCCGCTTGGGATTGCTCATAACTTGACGCTGTCACCACGACGGTTTCCATTTTAGAAACTGAGTCGTTAGCAAATACATGAGGGACACTGACGAAGGCTAAAACACCAGTTGCAGTTAGCACTGGCAGTCTAAGAGTGGACATCTACATCTCCATAATTGATAATGATTATTATTTTCGAAGTGGAATTATTCATAAATAGAATGAGCTGCATAGTGAGAGTTATGGAACGGTTCTTCCCATATATGGAATCCGTACATAACGCAGTAAGGAGTAAGATATGCACGACTTAGCATCAATTCGTGCTTTTGATGCGCTTAACCAACACAAAAGTTTGACCGCAGCCGCCAAAGCACTGAATCAGCCGAAATCCACCGTGAGCCGCCGCTTAGCACAATTAGAAGCCGACTTTGGCCAAGCGCTAACGACTCGACAAGGCAACCGCTTGATTCTGACACGCGCAGGGGAGATTTTTGCCGACTACAGTCGCCAGATCCTAGAGCTCAGCGAGGAAAGTTATGAGGCGCTTCAAGGCTTAAATAATCAAGTATCAGGCTCTCTACATATCGTTTGCCACGCAGCGTTAGTTCGCAGTTGGTTAGGCGATGTGCTCAATGAATTTCTGGCGGAGAACCCTGACGTCAGAGTCCAGCTCACCAGTGATTTTTCCGATACACACCACGATCCAGATTTGTTTATCTGGCTAGGTGAACACAAAGGGCTGGATTGGCGCAAAGAAACGCTTGGCGTATTTCGTTACACCCCATTCGCGTCGCCAAACTACATCGAAAAACATGGCCCCATCCACCACCCGAGAGAACTAAACAAACATCCGTGGATAGATTTTGGGTCGATACAAGAGAATGGTTTGCTACTCTCGCACCCAGAACAAGGGGAGTTTTTTCTAGAACCATTTGTCAGCCGACTCTATAGCGACAACATTGCTATGCAGATCGATAGTATCGCCAACGGACATGGCATTGGTCTCTTGCCAACTTGGACTGCACAAGGGTATGAGAAACATCACCCCGGCCGTATCACCCCATGCCTTGAAGGCTGGCTTTCAGAGCCAATAACGATCAACTGTTATACACCAGCAGGGCGTCATCCTCTTCGCTTATCCGTACTGCTTGAAGATATTCACCAAAGTATTCCGCTAGATTGGAAATATTGAGACAAATAAAAAGGCCATCAACATGATGGCCTTTTCTCACAACCGCTCAACAGAGCCGGTTTAAACAACTGTCTCGATTACGCTAGTAGTTCTTTTGCTGTGTTCACTACGTTTTCTACAGTGAAACCAAACATTTCGAACAACTGGTCAGCAGGTGCAGATTCACCGAATGTTGTCATACCAATAATGCGACCGTCGAAACCAACGTACTTGTACCAGAAATCTGCGATGCCCGCTTCAATAGCGATACGTGCTGTTACGTCTGATGGTAGAACTGCTTCACGGTAAGCTGCGTCTTGTTTGTCGAATGCATCTGTTGATGGCATTGAAACAACGCGTACTTTCTTACCTTCTGCTGTTAGTTGCTCAGCGGCTTTCACTGCTAGCTCAACTTCAGAGCCTGTTGCGATTAGGATTAGCTCAGGCTTACCTTCACTGTCTTTCAGGATGTAAGCACCTTTCGCGATGTCTGCGACTTGCTCAGCGCTGCGTGGTTGTTGCGCTAGGTTTTGACGAGAGAAGATCAGTGCTGTTGGTGCATCTTTACGTTCAATCGCTAGTTTCCATGCTACAGCAGACTCAACTTGGTCACATGGACGCCATGTGTTCATGTTTGGAGTCAGACGTAGCGACGCCATTTGCTCAACTGGTTGGTGAGTTGGACCATCTTCGCCAAGACCGATAGAATCGTGTGTGTACACTTGGATGTTCTGAATTTTCATCAGAGCAGCCATACGCATTGCGTTACGAGCGTATTCCATGAACATTAGGAATGTTGCGCCGTAAGGAACGAAACCACCGTGTAGTGCGATACCGTTCATAATAGCAGTCATACCAAATTCACGTACACCGTAGTGGATGTAGTTACCAGAGAAATCGTTCGCTTCTAGAGACTTAGAACCCGACCACATGGTTAGGTTAGAAGGCGCTAGGTCAGCAGAGCCGCCCATGAATTCAGGTAGCATTTGACCGAAAGCTTCTAGAGCATTTTGAGATGCTTTACGTGACGCAATGTTTGCTGGGTTTGCTTGAAGATCAGCAATGATTTGGTTTGCTTTCTCTTCCCACTCAGCAGGAAGTTCGCCATTTAGACGACGCTTAAGCTCTGCTGCTTCTGTTGGGTAAGCCGCTGCGTATGCTTCGAACTTCGCGTTCCACGCTGCTTCTTTTTCAGCGCCAGCTGCTTTTGCATCCCACTCTGCGTATACATCAGCAGGGATTTCAAATGCAGGGTGTTCCCAACCTAGGAATTCACGTGCTGCTGCGATTTCTTCAGCGCCTAGTGGTGCACCGTGACAGTCGTGAGAACCCGATTTGTTTGGAGAACCAAAACCGATAATAGTCTTCGTACAAATTAGCGTAGGACGAGGGTCTGCTTTTGCAGCTTCAATCGCTGCGTTGATTGCTTCAGAATCGTGGCCATCCACTGCTGGGATTACGTGCCAACCGTAAGCTTCGAAACGCTTAGGTGTATCGTCAGAGAACCAACCTTCAACGTGACCATCGATAGAGATGCCGTTGTCATCCCAAAATGCGATCAGTTTACCTAGGCCTAGAGTACCAGCAAGAGAACATGCCTCATGCGAGATACCTTCCATCAGACAGCCATCACCCATGAACACGTAAGTGAAATGGTCAATGATGTCGTGGCCTTCTTTGTTGAATTGTGCTGCTAGCGCTTTTTCTGCTAGAGCCATACCAACAGCGTTCGTGATACCTTGACCTAGAGGACCTGTTGTCGTTTCGATGCCTGGTGCGTAACCGTACTCTGGGTGACCTGGAGTCTTAGAGTGAAGCTGACGGAAGTTTTTCAGATCATCGATAGATAGCTCGTAACCGCTCAAGTGCAGTAGAGAGTAGATCAGCATAGAACCGTGGCCGTTTGAAAGTACAAAACGGTCGCGATCTGCCCACTCTGGGTTAGCTGGGTTGTGGTTTAGGTGAGAGCGCCAAAGAACTTCAGCGATATCAGCCATACCCATAGGTGCGCCTGGGTGGCCAGAGTTAGCTTGTTGAACACCATCCATGCTTAGAGCACGAATTGCATTGGCAAGATGTTTACGAGACGACATGTCTGCTCCTGAGTACATTAAGCGAAACGAAAAAAGAGGTCACAATTCTCTCAAAGCCAAGTGGGGTGTGCAAACGTTTTCCAACCCAAAACCTCACAAATATTGCACCTTTCAGTTCAAATACATCGAAGTTCTAAAAATTATCAATAATTCAAGCAAACGTTTGGTTATAACAAAAACCAAAAAAGAGCTTGTAATTCGAGCAATCAAAATTAGAATAGACGTCTAGATGTAGATACACCTACAAATATTAGTATTAATTTGCGCTGGGGAGTTTATCATTCCTCAGTTTTAAACCAGATATAGTGGAGCTAACATGGCTAAGCACCTGTTTACTTCTGAGTCAGTATCAGAAGGTCATCCAGATAAAATTGCAGACCAGATTTCTGATGCGGTTCTTGACGCGATTCTAGAGCAAGATCCAAAGGCTCGTGTTGCATGTGAGACTTACGTTAAAACCGGTATGGTAATGGTGGGTGGTGAAATCACGACTTCAGCATGGGTTGACATCGAAGAGTTAACTCGTGAAACCGTTCGTGAAATCGGCTACGTACACTCAGATATGGGCTTTGACGCGAACTCTTGTGCAGTTCTAAACACAATCGGTAAACAGTCTCCAGATATCAACCAAGGTGTTGATAAAGCTGACCCTAAAGAGCAAGGTGCAGGCGACCAAGGCATCATGTTTGGTTACGCATGTAACGAAACTGAAGTACTCATGCCAGCGCCAATCACTTACTCTCACCGTCTTGTTGAAAAGCAAGCAGAAGTTCGTAAAAACGGCACACTACCTTGGTTGCGTCCAGACGCAAAATCTCAGGTAACGTTCCAGTACGACCAAGGTAAGATTGTTGGTATCGATGCTGTTGTTCTTTCAACTCAGCACTGTGATTCAATCTCTACGCCTGACCTACGTGAAGCAGTAATGGAAGAGATCATCAAACCTGTTCTTCCTGCAGAGTGGATCAGCAAAGACACTAACTTCTTCATCAACCCAACCGGTCGTTTCGTTATCGGTGGCCCAATGGGTGACTGTGGTCTAACTGGTCGTAAAATCATCGTAGATACTTACGGCGGTGCAGCTCGTCACGGTGGCGGTGCATTCTCTGGTAAAGATCCATCGAAAGTAGACCGCTCTGCAGCTTACGCAGCACGTTACGTAGCGAAAAACATCGTAGCGGCTGGTATGGCTGACCGTTGTGAAATCCAACTTTCTTACGCAATCGGTGTTGCTGATCCAACGTCTATCATGGTTGAAACGTTTGGTACCGAGAAAGTATCTCACGACATCATCATTGAAGCGGTTCGTCAATTCTTCGACCTACGTCCATACGGTCTACAAGAAATGCTTAACCTACTTCAACCAATCTACAAGAAGACAGCAGCATACGGTCACTTCGGTCGCGAAGAGTTCCCATGGGAAGCGACTGATAAAGCTGAGCTTCTACGCGATTTCGCTGGCATCAAGTAATCGAGCCACGCAAGAATCAACAAAGCCCTCGCCTTATGGCGGGGGCTTTTTGTATCGAACATTCCTCCCTCCCCTTACCGAACAAAAATTCAGCAATTATTTGTAAATTCCCCTATCACCGCCAATAGTTAACATAATGTTAAATGCACTTTTCGATGCATATAACACCGAGTAATAAGATGTAGGTTCACGTGGTGGAGTCCGTGATTAAAACACGTAAACCAAACATCCTTTTGTATGGCTCGATACCAAGTCACTGTACTCCTTAAGATAACCATTGAGATTATCGAGTACTGACGACCTTGGTAAGCGTTGACACCGTGGGAATTAATCAAGGAGGAGTTATGCCTCGTACCGTGAATCCATCTGACTTCCAAAGCAAACGAAAGGAAGTGCCAGATAATGAATACGCCAGAACCATTCCGTGTAACACCGTCAATCTGAGTGCACCCTTTCATTGGTTAGCTCTAGGGTTACATGATTTCGTACGTATGCCTCTCATCAGTGCTTTTTACGGCATCTGTTTTATGGCAGCAGCGATTGGTATTGTGCTTCTGGTGCAGTGGCAAGGCACACACTTAGTGGTGATGCCAAGCCTCATAGTCTATATGCTCATAGGTCCGTTTTTAGCACTGGGTCTTTATGATGCAAGTTGGGAGAGAGAACGTGGGCATAAAGCGCGCCTGCTCCATTCAATGAAAGCGATTGGTCGTAACTCCAGCTCACAATGGGCGTTCGCAGTATTGCTCGCCGTCTGTATGATTTTCTGGATGCGTATCGCTGCGCTGCTCCACGCGTTGTACCCATCCGTACAAGGCGCACCACTGACTGAGTTTTTGCCTTTTCTGGTCATAGGTTCATTGGTTGGATTCGTGTTGGCATGTATCGTATTTAGTATCTCTGCGTTTTCGATTCCATTAATGATGGAGCGCCGTGTCGACATGATGACAGCGGTGTTTACTAGCTTTAACGCGGTGAAATCCAATATTCCAGCCATGATTGTTTGGGCAGCGATAATTTGTGGCGGTATATTGATTGGCTTTGCTACCTACGGAATCGGTATGTTGTTTACCATGCCAATTTTGGGCTACGGTACATGGCACGCCTATCATGCAACCATCAAGAAAAAACACACGCCTTAACGGACAAATGCTATGATTCAGCCCTCGCCAACGCGGGGGCTTTTTATTGAATACACCGGAGTATGGATGGACATTGAACTGAGTTATAAAGCCAAGCAAGTCATGGTTGATTGTATCTCTTTGGCACAGCAGGCATTTAAGCGCTCATTCCCTATCCCAAGCATCACATTCAACGTTCGCGGCAAAGCAGCGGGAAAAGCCTACCTTCAATTAAATCAGATTCGTCTCAACCCTATTTTATTTAGAGAAAATCCACAGGCGTTTTTGGAAGAAGTAATTCCTCATGAAGTCGCCCACTTAATCACCTACCAAGTGTACGGCAGAGTTCGGCCACACGGAAAAGAGTGGCGGGGCGTCATGGAATCCGTATTTGGTATTCCTGCCAACACCACACACCGCTTTGAAGTTACCTCAGTCCAGGGTAAGACGTTTGAGTATCGTTGCGGCTGCATGACCTACCCGCTCTCGATTCGCCGACACAATAAAGTACTGCGCAAAGAGGCAACCTACTCCTGTCAAAAATGCCACCAGCCTTTGAATTTTACAGGTGTTCAACTTTCTTAATTTCTCCGGTGAGAAACAGCGGCGATCACTTGTTTATTTTTATTATTAACAGACTCATTACGAAAGCCAATCTCTGAGTGGTAGAATGATTAAAGTCATACTTTTTAAAGACTTTAATCATGAAATACTTGTTTACTCTGTTTCTCTTTGTTCTTTCTACTTCCGCTTTTTCTGCCCCTCCTAGCTCATTTTCTGCCGCCAAACGTGAAGCGGTGAAAATCTATCAAGACCACCCAAGCAGTTTTTACTGCGGTTGTGATATCCAGTGGCAAGGCAAAAAAGGGGTTCCTGACTTAGCCTCTTGCGGTTACCAAGTTCGCAAACAAGAAAAACGCGCAGCTCGCATTGAATGGGAACATGTGGTTCCTGCCTGGCAATTCGGCCACCAGCTCCAGTGTTGGCAAAGCGGTGGGCGTAAAAACTGTTCGCGCAACGACACGGCTTTTAAACTCATGGAAGCGGATTTACACAACCTGACCCCAGCGGTTGGTGAGGTGAACGGTGACCGTTCTAACTTCAACTTCAGCCAATGGAACGGCATGGATGGTGTCAGCTATGGCCGCTGCGACATGCAAGTGAACTTCAAGCAACGCAAAGTAATGCCACCCGACAGAGCTCGCGGCTCGATTGCACGTACATACCTGTATATGAGCAAGGAGTACGGATTCAAACTATCCAAACAGCAAACTCAGCTAATGAGTGCTTGGAACAAAACCTATCCGGTAGACAAATGGGAATGTGAGCGTGACGAGCGCATCGCCAAAGTACAAGGTAACCACAACCCGTTTGTTCAAGAGGCTTGCCGCGCACTGTAAAAACACAAGCGCACCCGAGCTTTGTTTGAGGCGTTTCCTTCATTCGAAACGCCTCTTGCCCCTTGTTTTTTCGGTGGAAAGCATCCATGTTAGGAACTAAGTTTATTCTCTTGCTGGAAATCTCATGCGTATCCCTCGAATTTATCATCCAGAAACCATTCATCAACTTGGCACCATCGCTTTAAGTGAAGACGCTGCAGGCCATATCGGCCGAGTACTTCGCATGAAAGAAGGCCAAGAAGTTCTATTATTTGACGGCAGTGGCGCAGAGTTCCCAGCAGTGATCAGTGAAGTCAGTAAAAAGAACGTTCTCGTTGACGTGACTGAGCGCGTCGAAAGCAACATTGAATCCCCTCTCGACTTACATCTTGGCCAAGTCATTTCACGTGGCGATAAGATGGAGTTCACCATCCAGAAATCAGTAGAGCTTGGCGTTAATACCATCACACCACTTATTTCTGAACGTTGTGGCGTAAAGCTGGATCAAAAACGTTTTGAGAAAAAGCTCGCGCAGTGGCAGAAGATTGCGATCAGTGCGTGTGAACAATGTGGTCGCAACGTTGTACCAGAAATTCGCCCAATCATGAGCTTGGAACAGTGGTGCCAAGAAGAGTACGATGGTCTAAAGCTCAACCTTCACCCTCGTGCAAAATACTCAATCAACACCCTGCCGACACCTGTAGAGAAAGTGCGTCTTCTGATCGGCCCTGAAGGCGGTTTGTCTTCAGAAGAGATCGACATGACTCGCGAATACCAATTTGAAGAGACGCTACTCGGCCCCCGCGTTCTACGCACCGAAACTGCGGCTTTGACAGCAATTACAGCCTTACAAGTTCGTTTCGGCGATCTTGGTTAAAACGGAGAAAAATAATGATCAAACTCGGTATTGTAATGGACCCAATCTCGTCCATTAACATCAAGAAAGACTCTAGCTTTGCCATGATGCTTGAAGCGCAACGCCGCGGCTATGAAATCCACTACATGGAAATGAACGATCTTCACCTAGACCAAGGCAAAGCGATTGCCGACACTAAAGTGGTTGAGCTGAAAGAAGATCCAAACGGCTGGTACGAGTTCAAATCTGAGCAGACGATCGAACTGTCTGAGCTCGACGCGGTACTCATGCGCAAAGATCCTCCATTTGATACCGAGTACATCTACGCGACTTACATTCTTGAGCGTGCTGAAGAACAAGGCGCATTGATCGTTAACAAACCTCAAAGCCTACGCGACTGCAACGAAAAACTGTTTACCGCTTGGTTCCCAGAACTTACGCCAACCACAATCGTGACACGCAAAGCAGAAAAAATTAAAGCCTTCCGTGAAGAACATGGCGATGTGATCCTAAAACCTCTTGATGGTATGGGCGGCGCTTCAATTTTCCGCGTAAAAGAAAACGATCCAAACGTGTCGGTGATCATCGAGACGCTGACTAACCATGGTCAAAACTACGCGATGGCGCAAACCTTCGTGCCAGACATCAGCAATGGTGATAAACGTATTCTTGTTGTTGACGGTGAACCGATGCCTTACTGTCTTGCGCGCATTCCTGCTAAAGGCGAAACGCGCGGCAACCTAGCCGCTGGTGGTACTGGTGAAGCTCGTCCGCTAAGCGAAACAGATATGAAGATTGCTCAAGCTGTTGCTCCGACTCTAAAAGAAAAAGGGCTTATCTTTGTTGGTCTTGATGTGATTGGCGACAAGCTAACTGAAATCAACGTGACTAGCCCAACTTGTATTCGTGAAATCGAAGCGGCATTCGACATTTCTATCACTGGCAAACTGATGGATGCCATTGAACGTCGTGTGAAAGGCGAATAACTGAATTTATAGTACAGTTATAGTAGAGAACCAGACATTATCTTAAGCAAACTCATGCACATAGTCGCGAGTTTGCTTAAGTGCATTTACGAGTCTTAAAGGTCGGTATGAGAATGAACCTCACAAACCATTTTTTAGTAGCCATGCCTGGAATGAAAGATCCGTATTTCCAGAATAGCGTTATCTACGTTTGTGAACATAACGAAGAAGGCGCTATGGGCCTGATGATCAACGCGCCTGTTGATATCACCGTAGGCAACATGCTCAAGCAAGTTGACGTGCAGCCTGTTCACCCGCGCCTGTTTGAAGCCAGCTTAGATAGACCCGTCTACAATGGCGGTCCAATCTCAGAAGACCGTGGTTTTATTCTACATAAACCGAAAGATTACTATGAATCCAGCATTCAAATGACCGATGACCTTGCTGTCACCACTTCGCGAGATATTCTTTCCGTATTGGGGACAGAGGCAGAGCCAAGTGACTATTTGGTTGCTCTTGGTTATTCCGGTTGGAGTGCCGGTCAGTTAGAAAATGAACTGGTTGAAAACTCTTGGCTAACCATCGAAGCCACACCAGAAATCATCTTCGATACGCCCATTACAGAGCGCTGGAAAAAAGCGGTAGAAAAGCTAGGTATCGACCCAAGCCAATTGTCGGCAGACGCAGGTCATGCGTAACGCAACTGCCTTCCTTAACTTCCACTTCATTAAGATTTGAGACACTGTATGTCACGCACAATAATGGCCTTCGACTTCGGTACTAAAAGTATTGGTAGCGCGATTGGTCAAGAAATCACTGGCACCGCTTCACCACTGAAAGCGTTTAAAGCCAATGATGGCATTCCAAATTGGGATGACATCGAAAAACAAATTAAAGAATGGCAGCCAGACTTATTGGTCGTAGGCTTGCCAACGGATTTGCATGGTAAAGATTTAGAAACCATCACCCCGCGAGCGAAAAAATTCGCGAAGCGTCTGCAAGGTCGTTATGGCTTGCCTGTTGAATTGCATGATGAGCGCTTATCAACTTCAGAAGCGCGTGCAGAATTGTTCAGTATGGGTGGCTACAAAGCCTTATCGAAAGGCAATATCGACTGCCAATCTGCCGTGGTCATTCTGGAGAGTTGGTTTGAAGCGCTTTGGGGTAAATAAACCTCGCAAGCACAATGAAAAAGGTTGGCAGAAGCCAACCTTTTTTGTGTCTTGAATACGCTTAATCCATATCGATTTTGACGTTGGCAAGACTGCCTGTAGAGAACGGCTCACCACGCTGTGTTTTCAGCATTAAACGAAGATCGTTGGCAGAATCCGCACTGTGCAGTGCATCCTCTTCGCTGATCTTACCTTGCATCACCAACTTGTAGAGCGATTGGTCAAACGTCAGCATGCCAAACTCATTGGATCGTGCCATGGTTGATTTCAATTCGTGTAAATCACCACGACGGATCAAATCCGACACTCGTGGGCTGTTTAGCAAGATCTCAAACACACCATGACGCCCTTGACCATTCTTATCACGGATCAGCTGCTGACCAATCACGCCTTTTAGGTTCATCGACAAATCAAACAAGAATTGCTCTTTTTGATCTTTAGGCACCAAATGGAGAATACGTTCTAACGCTTGGTTGGCGTTGTTGGCGTGCAACGTTGCCATACACAAGTGACCCGTTTCGGCGAAGGTCATCGCGTATTCCATCGTTTCTCGGCTACGGATCTCACCAATCAAAATCATATCAGGCGCTTGGCGCAACGAGTTTTTCAGTGCGACTTCATAACTTTCGGTATCCAAGCCCACCTCACGCTGAGTCACGATACAACGCTTATGCTCATGCACAAATTCGATCGGATCTTCGACCGTCAAGATGTGACCGGTTTTGTTGCTGTTTCGATAGCCCGTCATCGCCGCCATCGTGGTCGATTTACCCGAGCCAGTCGCGCCGACCACCAGCACCAAACCACGCTTGGCAATCGCTAAGTCTTGCAGCACTAAAGGCAATTTTAACTGCTCAAAAGTAGGAATAATGGTTTCGATACGGCGAATGACTGCTCCCGGCAGTTCTCGCTGAAAAAAAGCACTAACACGGAAGCGACCACAATCTCTGACGATAGCAAAATTTGATTCGCGGCTTTTGCGAAACTCCTGACGCCGATCCGGATCCATTGCGCTATCAAGCAACTTTGCAACATCATGTTCGGTGAGTTTCTCCCCTTGCGGACGCAATTCGCCATCCACACGAAATAGAATTGGCGCACCAACCGTGATGTAAAGATCCGACGCTTTTAGCGTCAACATACCTTCAAGAAATTTATTCAGATCCATCTTCCGTATTCACCATTATCTGTATGAGCGTTACGAGAATTGCTGCACTTCAAGCCCAATCTTGCTGTCGACTTCTTCGCGCGAAACCATACCTTGCGCCATCAACTGACGGGCATTTTGTTCCATGGTTTGCATTCCATGCGCGGCACCCGTTTGAATGATTGAGTACATCTGCGCGACTTTGTCTTCGCGAATCAAGTTACGAATAGCGGGCGTTGCCATCATGATTTCGTGACAAGCGATACGACCACCGCCATTACGTTTCAACAGTTTTTGCGCGATAACTGAACGAAGGGATTCAGACAACATGGAACGCACCATGTCTTTGTCACTACCTGGGAACACATCGATGATACGGTCGATGGTTTTTGCTGCTGAACTGGTGTGCAACGTACCGAAAACTAGGTGACCCGTTTCCGCCGCCGTTAACGCTAGGCTGATGGTTTCTTTGTCACGCATCTCACCGACAAGGATCACATCTGGGTCTTCACGCAATGCGCTGCGTAGCGCGTTTTGGAAGCTATGGGTATCACGGTGAACCTCACGTTGGTTGATCAAACACTTATTGTTGTTGTGAACAAATTCAATCGGATCTTCAATTGTGAGGATATGCTTGTTGTGATTACGGTTAATGTAGTCAACAATGGCTGCTAAGGTTGTCGATTTACCAGAACCCGTTGGGCCAGTAACCAAAACCAAACCTTTTTCAGCATTCGCGATTTTTTTGAAGATCTCTGGCGCTTCTAGCTCTTCCAGAGTTGGGATGCTACTTGGGATGGTACGGAACACTGCCGCACAACCGCGAGATTGGTTGAAAGCGTTGACACGAAAACGGCCAACGTTATGCAATTCAAAAGAGAAATCGACTTCGAGTTTTTCTTCGAACTCACTGCGCTGGGCATCGTTCATGATTTCAAAAACCAAACGATGCACTTCTTGGTGTGTAAACGCTGGAATGCCCAGTTTTCTCACATCACCATCAATACGAACCATTGGTGGTACACCTGCAGAAAGATGTAGATCCGAAGCATTATGTTTTACACTAAAATCCAGTAACTCAGTGATATCCATTTAAAATCCTTAAGTCTAAAGTACAGCTATGAGTAGTATTCAACAAAATATTGAACATATCACCTCTCAAATTCGACGCGACGAACAAAAATGTGGTCGATCTCCAGAGTCAGTGCAACTTCTAGCGGTAAGCAAAACTAAACCTGTCGAGGCAATTCTCGAAGCCTACCAAGCGGGACAAACCGCGTTTGGTGAAAACTACGTCCAAGAAGGCGTCAGTAAAGTTCAGCACTTTGCCGAGCATTATCCAGATAATCGAATCGAATGGCACTTCATTGGCCCGATTCAATCGAATAAATCGCGACTTGTTGCTGAACATTTCGATTGGGTTCACACCATTGATCGCGCTAAGATCGCACAGCGACTCAATGAGCAACGTCCGCAAGAACTCAAACCACTGCAAGTGCTGATTCAAGTCAACACCAGTGGCGAAGATTCCAAATCTGGCGTTAGTGACGCAGAAATATTCGAACTGGCTGAGTTGATTTCTCGCCTTCCCAACCTCACTTTAAGAGGATTGATGTCGATTCCTGCGAACGTGTCAGACTACGACGCCCAGCTTCGTGAATTCGAGAAGCTAGCGACACTGAAGCAAGCCCTTGAACAGCAATACCCAGAAATCGATACCTTATCGATGGGCATGACTGGCGACATGACTGCTGCGATTGAAGCAGGCAGCACCATGGTTCGTATCGGAACGGCTATCTTTGGCGCGCGAGACTACAGCACGAAAAGTGAATAGTCATTTAAGAGCGAAAATGCTTAATTGATACCGCGATGAAACAGCGGTTAACGCAAAGCGGCGCCATTATACACCTGAGCGCACAATAAATCGTAAATATCATGATGGAAATCAGACAAATGGAACATAAAAAGATCGCCTTTATCGGTGCGGGAAACATGGTCAGAGCCATTGTTTCTGGCCTCGTGGCTAACGGCTACCCTGCACAAAACATTGTTGCAACCGCCCCATCAGAGGCGCGTCGTCTGCCGCTTGAGCAAGATTTTGGTATCCGTACCACCAGCGACAACATGCTGGCAGCGTCCGAGGCCGATGTGGTGGTTCTGTCTGTGAAACCACAAATGATGGCGGATGTTTGTAAACCTCTGCAATCTATCGACTTTAGCAACAAGCTCGTGATTTCTATTGCGGCAGGCATCAATTGTTCACGTTTGGATGAGATGCTAGCGACAAAATTGAATTTGGTTCGCGTAATGCCAAACACTCCATCTCAGTTGGGTTTGGGCATGAGTGGCTTATTCGCTCCAGAACATGTCAAAGAACAAGACAGAGCCTTTGCCGCAGAACTGATGCAAGCAGTTGGTAAAGTGTGCTGGGTGGAACAAGAATCAGGCATCAACAATGTGATTGCAGCAGCAGGCAGCGCTCCGGCATACTTCTTCCTGTTTATGGAAGCGATGCAAGCTGAAGCGATAGCTCAAGGTTTTGATAAAGAAACGGCTCGTTTGTTGGTTCAACAAGCAGCGCTGGGTGCGGCAAGTATGGTGGTGAGCAATCCAGACACTGAACTGTCGACACTGCGTGAAAACGTAACTTCGAAAGGCGGCACAACCGCCGAAGCACTTCGTACATTCAACGAACATCAGTTAACGGACATCGTTGCAAAAGCCATGCAAGCTGCGGTTGCTCGCGCAGAAGAAATGGAAAAACTGTTTTAATTATCTGGATGATTCTCAAGAAACATCATCCACTACTTGTTAAGGGTACCTTATGAATTCAATGAGTTTTCTCATCTCAACCCTATTTGACCTGTATATCATGGTCGTGATTTTGCGAATTTGGTTGCAAGCTGCACGTGCAGATTTCTACAACCCGTTCTCGCAATTTATCGTAAAAGCGACTCAGCCAGTCATTGGCCCACTGCGTCGTGTTATTCCATCTATCGGCAATATTGACCTTGCAACGGTTCTGTTCGCTTACGTGCTGTGTGTATTGAAATTTGTCGCGCTGATTTTGATTGCGTCTAACGGATCTGTCTCTTTCAGCGTTGATTTCCTATTCTTGGGTTTGTTATCGCTACTAAAAGCTGCTGGTGGCCTTCTGTTCTGGGTATTGTTGATTCGCGCAATCCTAAGCTGGGTGAGCCAAGGTCGTAGCCCAATTGAATACGTGTTCCATCAATTAACCGAGCCAATGTGCGCACCAATTCGTCGCGTGCTTCCTGCTTTTGGCGGCTTGGATTTGAGCGTGCTGGTTCTGTTCATCGGTTTGCAATTCGCAAACTTCTTGATGGGCGATATTATTGGTCCTATTTGGTTCCAACTGTAATGTCCGCAGCAGTTTGGCAAGATGGCGAGGACATCGTCCTTAAGCTTTATATTCAACCAAAAGCAAGCCGCGATAAGATCGTCGGCTTGCACGGTGAAGAGCTCAAAATCGCCATCACTGCACCGCCTGTCGATGGCAAAGCCAATGCTCACCTCACTAAGTTCTTAGCCAAGCAGTTCAAAATCGCTAAGGGTTTGGTTCACATAGAAAAAGGTGAACTAGGACGGCACAAACAAATTCGGATAGAATCGCCCGTACAGATACCCGCTGAAGTAAAAGCCATCTTATGATGGCTTTTTATTTATAATTTTGTACCACACTTACTAGTACCAACTATCGGACATGCTTTTTTAACCTGCCACTCGGGTAAAATTGCAACTATGGTTGGCTCATAACGAGTGCTTTGAGGAAGTAACAATGAGCAAATGGATTACCGCATTACTGATCAGTCTGTTGTCATTACCGACCTTTGCTGAACAGTTCAAAAACATGAAAGACATCGAAGTACACTATGTGGCTTTTAACTCGACTTTCCTGACACCTAAAGTCGCTCGCAGCTATGACATCAAACGTAATGGTTACGTGGCTGTAGTGAACATCAGCGTGTTAGACAGCGCCTCTTTAGGTAAGCCAGCGGTCGAGGCGAAGGTAGGCGGACATGCGAAAAACTTAATTGGTCAAACTCAAAAGTTGACCTTTCGTGAAATTAAAGAAGGTGAAGCCATTTACTACTTAGCCGAGCTGCCAATTACTCACGAAGAAACTTTTACCTTCGATATTGACGTTAAAGCTGGAAACAAAGGCTCAGGTAAGCTTAAATTCACCCAGAAATTTTTTGTCGAAGAGTAATTGGGTTGTAATGATCTAAATGCTTTTTGATCTAAGTAGGCCAAAAGCCTCTATCAGTTCCAGAATATCTAGAGGAGAACGATTTGTTCTCCTCTATCACTATTAAAAGAGATTCCCATGAAAAAAATTGTGCTAGCAACAGGCAACCAAGGCAAAGTTCGCGAGATGGCAGATCTACTGTCTGACTTCGGTTTTGAAGTATTAGCGCAAAGTGAATTCAACGTATCAGAAGTTGCTGAAACAGGCACCACATTCATTGAGAACGCAATCATTAAAGCTCGCCATGCCGCGCAAGAAACTGGCTTACCAGCGATTGCAGATGATTCTGGTCTGGAAGTCGATTTCCTAAAAGGTGCACCAGGCATCTACTCAGCACGTTACGCAGGCGAAAAAGCCTCTGACCAAGAAAACTTAGAGAAATTGCTAGCCGCAATGGAAGGCGTGCCAGAAGCAGAGCGTACCGCGCGTTTCCACTGCGTATTGGTATTGATGCGTCACGAAAACGATCCAACGCCTATCGTTTGTCATGGCAAATGGGAAGGTCGCATTCTGACTGAAGCACATGGAGAAAATGGCTTTGGTTACGACCCTATCTTCTTCGTACCAGAAGATAATTGTGCGTCAGCAGAGCTAGAGCCGGCACGTAAAAAGCAGTTGTCTCACCGCGGTAAAGCACTGAAATCACTGTTTGCTCAGTTATCAGTGCAAACCGCACAGTAAGATCGAGTGAACTTGTCCATGTTAACGCCCCCAGCACTCAGCTTGTATGTACACATCCCATGGTGTGTACAAAAGTGCCCTTATTGCGACTTTAACTCCCATGCGCTTAAAGCGGAGATCCCAGAAGAAGAGTACATCAGTGCCCTTCTAGAAGATCTGGATACCGATATTGATAAGTACCGCTTAAATGACGCACCGCGTCCGCTGCATTCCATCTTCATTGGCGGTGGTACGCCAAGTTTGATTTCTGCAGAAGGCATTGAGCGTTTGCTAAAAGGCATCGAAGCGCGAATTCCATTCAAGCCAGACATTGAAATCACTATGGAAGCAAACCCTGGCACCATCGAAGCAGAGCGTTTCGTGGGTTATCGTAAAGCGGGCGTCACGCGAATTTCCATCGGAGTTCAAAGCTTTGAGCAGGAGAAGTTGGAGCGTCTAGGACGAATTCATGGTCAAGACGAAGCCGTTAATGCAGCGAAACTTGCCCATCAAATTGGTTTGAACAGCTTTAACCTCGACTTAATGCACGGCTTACCCGATCAAAGCATCGAACAAGCGCTAGCCGATTTGGACAAAGCGATTGAGCTCGCACCGCCGCACCTGTCTTGGTATCAGCTCACCATCGAACCAAACACCATGTTCTACTACAAGCCACCGACACTACCAGATGACGATGACTTGTGGGACATCTTCGAACAAGGGCATGAAAAGCTAGCAGCAGCAGGTTACGTTCAGTACGAAATCTCTGGCTACAGCAAACCGGGCTATCAGTGTCAGCACAACCTGAATTACTGGCGCTTTGGTGATTACCTCGGCATCGGCTGTGGCTCGCATGGCAAATTGAGTTTCGCTGATGGCCGCATCATTCGTACCACGAAAGTGAAGCATCCTCGTGGCTACTTGGCCGCTTATCAAAATATGGTAAAACCGTATTTGCATACCGAGCAGCTCGTTGCCGATGAAGACCGCCCATTTGAGTTCTTCATGAACCGCTTCCGCTTGATGGAAGCGTGTCCGAAGCAAGATTATGTGGATACCACGGGCTTACCGCTCAGTACCATTCAAGACACCATTGATTGGGCGTTGGAGATGGGCTATTTGAGTGAAACGGAGACGCACTGGCAGATCACCGAGAAAGGAAAGCTGTTCCTCAACGACTTACTTGAAGCCTTTATGGCAGAAGAAGACGAAGAGTAAACCACGCGAACTACAAAAAAGCCTCTCAGACGAGAGGCTTTTTGTATAGAAACAGTTAACACTAAAAAATCGAACGGCCAATTCGCTCAGAGAGCAGTTCCAATGCTTTCGTACCCGCCAATGAGTTCCCTGACGCATCAAGTTCTGGAGACCAAACCGCAATGGTCATTTCACCCGGCACTACGGCAATAATACCGCCGCCAACGCCAGATTTACCCGGCATACCCACACGGTAAGCAAACTCACCGGCACCATCGTATAAACCACAAGTTGCGAGCAATGCATTCAGTTGCTTCGTTTGTGTTGGTGACACCACTGGCTTGCCCGTTTGCACGGAAGTGCCTTTGTTGGCTAGGTAGCTAAAGGTTTTTGCTAAGTCCACACAGCTCATCTTTAAAGCACAGGCATGGAAGTAGTTTTGTAGCACAGGAATAACCTCGTTTTCGAAGTTCCCGAATGAACGCATTAGGTAAGCAATCGCCGCGTTGCGATCGCCGTGCATCATTTCCGACGCGGCCACGACTTTGTCGTAGACAATGTGAGTATCGCCCGACAACTGACGAACAAACTCAAGTAAGGACTTTGTCGTAGACAATGTGAGTATCGCCCGACAACTGACGAACAAACTCAAGTAAGCGCTGACGAGGTGCGGACAAACGACTTTGCAGCAAGTCAGCCACAACAATTGCACCCGCGTTAATAAACGGGTTGCGTGGAATACCCTGTTCCATCTCCAACTGAATCAGCGAGTTAAACGCCTGACCTGATGGCTCTTTACCAACTCTTGCCCAAATTTCTTCTTGTTTGTACAAGCACATGGCCAACGTTAGGCTCAGTGCTTTCGAAATAGACTGAATAGAAAAAGACTCATCGGCATCGCCAGCCTTAATCACTTCACCTTCATTGGTGTATACCGCAATAGCTAATTTATTATTCGGTACTTTTGCCAGAGCCGGAATGTAGTCCGCCACTTTTCCTTGGCCGATCAAAGGGCGTACTTCCGCCAGAATATCTGTCAAAATTTCCGCTGTCGGTTTCATTGTCTACCTTCTTGTCACAAGAGTATTCGCTCAGAGGTAAAAAAAGCCAACAGAGCGTTGGCTTTTCATCGGATTAGTTATCGAAGATTCGATTATGGTTTCACTGCCACAATAATATTGCGGTTGATAGATTGATCAACACGGTGAAGATAACCGATGTAAGGCTCTTCTGAAAGTACCTTCCACCCTTGCTCTTCAAATAATGCCGCGACATCTTTCCATTTCAACGTGAATTCATTGAAAGACAGCACCACAGAACCTTGTTTTTTCAGTACCACTTTCCATGCAGGCAGAGCCTCTTTCAAAAGCTCTAGTGGGCTACGGTTCAGCTTGCTGTCTTTGGCATTTTTGCTACCGTGTTGCACACCATAAGGTAGGTCAGACACCATGACGTCAACCGAGTTTTTCTTCACAACTTGGTCAGCGATGCGGGTATCTGCTGAATACAACTTCATGGTTTGAAGATTACCCTGGAGGTAGTCTTCTTTACTTGCAGCCGCTTCAACAACGAAGCCATCTGCCACTTTCTTGCCACCAGAAGTGCGCTTTTCTTTGCTCACTTTGTGCTTGAAGCGGCCATTCTTCATAAACTTAACGATGAAGGTTTGGATCTCTTGAACCCACTTCTGGTTGATCTCCACACCCACGACATTCAAGCCATGGATCAAACCTTCAAACAGTGTTGTACCCTTACCACACATTGGATCCATCAGCGTTAGCTGCGTGCTGTCAGTATTTGCAGCACTCACGCCAAGGTTAACCATCAAGCGAGTAAACTGCTCATTGGTTTTACCTGTATAACGCAGGATCTGGCTCATGCTCTCAGGGAAAGTATTGAATGCAGGCGCCTGAATTGGACGAAGCAAACCATCTTCACGCACTTCAAACAGCGCGTAATAGATAGAAGATGCGGCAATCTTACGAGACTGCGCTTCACTTAACGCCTGCTCACAAGAAAACACCAGCGCCGCAGGTAAACCCACGTCTTTGCTGCCAATTTCAGTCACTTCAACACCTTCAGAGGCCAAAATCGCTTTGAGCTCTGAGCATGCAATGGTCATTGCGCTATCAAAGTAAATTCGGTTGTGACCCGGATTCGCTAATATCGCGTAGTGGTACATCAACTGACTCCTTAAGCAATGCGTTTGTATTTAATATCCCACACACCGTGACCTAGACGGTGACCGCGAGCTTCAAACTTCGTCAGTGGACGATCTTCAGGACGAGGTACAAAGTCACCGTCTTGCGCAATATTTTCGAAACCTGGCGCTTGGTTCATGATTTCAATCATGTGCTCCGCGTAGTTTTCCCAGTCTGTTGCCATGTGGAAAATGCCTTCGTTCGGGATAAGCTTTTGACGAACCATTTCAGCAAACTCAAGCTGCACGATACGACGCTTGTGGTGACGCTTTTTGTGCCAAGGGTCTGGGAAGAATAATTGTAGCGTAGCAAGGCTGTCATTTGGGATCATGTGCTCAAACACTTCAACCGCATCGTGACACATTACGCGAAGATTAGTGATACCCGCTTCGCGTGCATCAGAAAGACAAGCACCAACACCTGGGCTATGTACTTCAATACCGAAGAAGTTTTTCTCAGGCGCATTCTTTGCCATTTCAACCAATGAAGCACCCATACCAAAACCGATTTCTAGTACAACTGGATTATCGTTACCAAACACTTCTTTCCAATCAAGAAGTTCTGCTTTGTAGTCGATACCCATTGTTGGCCAGCACTCGTTCATCGCGTTCTCTTGGCCTTTCGTTAGACGACCTTCGCGACGTACAAAACTGCGGATTTTACGGATAAGCTTGCCGTCTTCGTTGTATTCGTTAGTGGTTACTTCACTCATTGATTTTGCCTGCACATTGATTAATCAAAGCGGGGATTATCCAAAGAATTTACTCGGGTGCAAGTATTTGTTGAGCTTGTGGCCTATCACTACCCAAAAGCCATCACACCCCCTGTAATATCCCCACTGTTTACCAGTTGTACTTCTTACCCATTCTGTGGTGCAATTTTGCCCCTAACCAATAATAGAATACAGAGCAAGTCGTGACCCCTTTCGCCAGTGCCATCTTAGAATGGTATGACGCATACGGAAGAAAAGATCTTCCGTGGCAACAAAACAAAACCGCATACAGTGTCTGGTTGTCTGAAATCATGCTTCAGCAAACACAGGTCACTACCGTTATTCCTTATTACCAACGCTTCTTGGAACGCTTTCCGACTGTCATCGACCTTGCAAACGCAGAGCAAGATGAAGTGCTACACCTTTGGACTGGCCTAGGTTATTACGCGCGTGCTCGCAACCTTCATAAAGCAGCTAAAGAGGTCGCCCATAAATACAGTGGCGAGTTTCCACTTAATCTAGAACAAATGAATGCGCTTCCTGGAATTGGTCGCTCAACCGCAGCAGCCGTATTGTCATCGGTACACAAGCAGCCGCATGCCATTCTTGATGGCAACGTAAAACGAACGCTATCACGCTGCTTTGCTGTAGAAGGTTGGCCAGGCCAGAAGAAAGTTGAAAATCAGTTATGGGAAATTGCCGAAGCGCATACTCCGCAAACTGATGTAGATAAGTATAACCAAGCCATGATGGACATGGGGGCGATGGTTTGTACCCGCAGCAAACCTAAGTGCACCCTATGCCCTGTTGCTGATTTATGTGTGGCGAAAAAACAAGGGAACGTGCTCGACTACCCGGGTAAAAAACCGAAGAAAGAAAAACCGATCAAACAAACCCGCTTCGTGATGCTTCATCACCACAATGAGAACGGACACGAAGTATGGCTAGAACAAAGACCACAAACTGGTATTTGGGGAGGTTTATTTTGCTTCCCACAAACCGAACATGTGGACGTCGAAAGCGATATCGATTTACTACTTGAGCAACGTGGCATAAAAGCCAGCGACATCAACAAGCAGGAAACGTTAATCACGTTTCGCCATACATTTAGTCATTACCACCTAGATATCACACCGATTTTGATTGACCTGTCAAAGCAACCCGATGTGGTAATGGAAGGCAGCAAAGGTCTTTGGTATAACTTATCTCAACCTGAAGAAGTGGGCTTAGCCGCACCAGTAAAACTTTTATTGGAAGCGCTACCTCACGAACTTCGTTAATTGAATACAAGGAGTCATTATGAGCCGCACTGTGTTTTGTGCTCGACTAAAGAAAGAAGGCGAAGGTCTGGACTTTCAACTTTACCCTGGTGAACTAGGTAAACGCATTTTCGATAACATCTCGAAAGAAGCTTGGGCTCAGTGGCAACACAAACAAACCATGTTGATCAACGAGAAAAAACTCAACATGATGGATCCCGAGCATCGTAAACTGCTCGAAACCGAAATGGTGAACTTCCTATTCGAAGGCAAAGACGTTCACATTGAAGGTTACACACCACCAAGCGAATAAAGCCAATTTGTTCAAAAGCAATGACATCACAACCTAAACTGTGATGTCATTTTTCCTCCAGCGCCTTGTCCTCATCACCTAAAAACTTATGAAGAAAATTGCTTTTATTGCCACCGCTCTCTTATTGGCAGGCTGTAGCCGCGAATTCGTCGAAAAAATTTATGACGTTAACTACGAGCCAACCAACCGCTTTGCAAACAACCTAGCAGAGCTACCAGGCCAGTTTGAGAAAGATACCGCCGCACTCGATGCGTTGATCAATAGCTTCTCAGGCAATATCAAAAAGCGTTGGGGACAACGTGAAGTGAAGTTCGCAGGTAAAAGTAACTACGTTAAGTACATCGACAATTATTTAAGTCGGGCAGAAGTGGATTTCCAGAAAGGTCTTATCACTATCGAGACCGTTTCTCCGACCGAACCACAAAAACACTTGAAGAACGCGATCATCACCACATTGCTAACGCCAGATGATCCAGCAAACGTCGACTTGTTCTCATCGAAAGAGATAAAACTCGAAGGCCAACCCTTTTTGTACAAACAGGTGCTCGATCAAGATAAAAAGCCCATTCAATGGTCATGGCGCGCTAATCGCTTCGCAGACTACCTGATTGCCAATAACATCAAAACCAAAGATGTAGACTTTAAAAAAGCGTATTACGTTGAAATTCCAATGGTAGAGGATCACTTCTCTCAGCGTAGTTACCAATATGCGGATATCGTGCGTCGCGCATCAAAAAAATACGACATTCCTGAAGATCTGATTTACGCCATCATCAAAACCGAGAGCAGTTTTAACCCTTACGCAGTAAGTTGGGCCAATGCTTATGGATTGATGCAAGTAGTGCCCAAAACCGCTGGTCGTGATGTATTTAAGCTCGTAAAGAACAAATCAGGACAACCTAGTCCAGAGTATTTGTTCAACCCAGAAAACAATATTGACACAGGAACCGCCTACTTCTACATCCTCAAAAACCGTTATTTACGCGAAGTTCAGCATCCAACTTCGTTAGAGTACAGTATGATTTCCGCTTACAACGGTGGAACTGGTGGTGTTTTAAACACATTTAATCGCAGTGACCGAAAACGCGCGATGCGAGATCTCAATTCTTTGCAACCCAACCAAGTTTATTGGGCGCTAACTAAGAAACATCCGAACGCTGAAGCGCGTCGTTACCTAGAAAAAGTTACAAATTTCAAAAAGGAATTTAACTCTGAGCACACTTTGTAATGACAGTTGAATAAAAAGCGTTCGAACAACCACTTTTTTGAAATTATTTAAAAAAAGTGGTTGACGCAAAGCGGGAAAATCCGTTTAATAGCGCTCCGTTGCCCGGATAGCTCAGTCGG
>NZ_JAPEID010000043.1:0-37959 GCF_028823755.1 Vibrio sp. VP6 | reverse complement strand
CATGCTTCATACTAGCAATCCAATCATCAAACACAAAGCTGGCCTTCTCAATCTTGCAGAAGAACTCGGCAACGTATCAAAAGCCTGTAAGGTAATGGGTGCATCAAGAGACACTTTCTACCGTTATCAAGAGTTAGTCGAAACTGGCGGTATTGATGCTCTAATTAATCAAAGTCGAAGAACACCAAACCTGAAGAATCGAGTCGATAGTGAAACTGAGCAAGCCGTTCTCAAATACGCCATAGACTTCCCTGCTCATGGGCAAGTTCGAACAAGCAACGAGCTACGTAAACTGGGTGTATTTATCTCTCCAAGTGGTGTGCGTTCAATCTGGCTTCGCAATGACTTAGAAAACTTCAAAAAGCGCCTTATTGCGTTAGAAAAACAGGTCGCTGAGAACGGTATCATTCTAACAGACGAGCAAGTTACTGCCCTTGAGCGCAAGAAGCATGATGACGAAGCTTGTGGTGAGATAGAAACAGTGCACCCAGGTTATCTTGGCTCTCAAGACACGTTTTATGTTGGCAACCTTAAAGGTGTTGGACGCATCTACCAGCAGACGTTCGTTGATACCTACAGCAAAGTTGCCTTCGCTAAACTCTACACGACAAAAACACCAATCACCGCAGCAGATATGTTGAATGATAAGGTTCTACCGTTCTTCGAGGCTCATGGGCTGCCAATGCTGCGAATCTTAACTGACCGAGGTACTGAATACTGTGGTCGTGTTGAACAGCACGATTACCAACTCTATCTTGCCATCAATGATATCGACCACACTAAAACTAAAGCGATGTCGCCACAGACAAATGGTATCTGCGAGCGCTTCCACAAGACCATATTGAATGAGTTTTATCAAGTGACGTTCAGAAAGAAACTGTATGGCTCAATGGAAGAATTACAGAAAGATCTGGACGAATGGATGGACTACTACAACAATCATCGTACTCATCAAGGAAAAATGTGCTGCGGCAGAACGCCAGTAGAGACATTAGAAGATGGGAAATCAATCTGGGCTGAAAAGAATCTAGCCCAGATATAATCTGACAGGCACCAAGTCAAAAAGTGGGTAACTGTCAGATCAGGTCTGAATTAGTACACCTTAGATGAGTGTTCTGTTCCTTCAAATGTTGGTTTTCCAGGGTCAATTCTTCTAATTGAAGCATTACTGATCTGCTCCAGCCAGACTGGACACTTCATTAAGCGACATTTTTCTGTTCAAAGTTAACTGGGCTTAGATACCCAAGAGCACTGTGCCTTCTCGTCCGATTATAATCAACCTCAATGTACTCGAAGACTGTTTGGCGCATCTCATCTCTGGTCATGATCGGTTCGTACTGGATCGCTTCAACCTTCATCGAATGGAAGAAGCTCTCAACATACGCATTATCCTAGCAGTTTCCTTTTCTACTCATACTTTGCTTTAGATTATAAGCAGTTATGAGGTCTCGATAATCTTTCGAGCAATACTGGCTACCTCTATCACTATGAAGAATAACCTGCTCAGGGAACTCTCGACGGAACAAAGCCATTGATAATGCATCGCAGACCAGTGTTGCCATCATCTTCGTATCCATTGACCAACCAATTACTTGCCGTGAGTAAAGGTCAATGATCACAGCCAAATACAACCAGCCTTCAATTGTGGCAAGATACGTGATATCGCCCGCCCATTTTTGATTCGGAGCCGTTGCAGTAAAGTCCTGAACTAGCAAGTTCGGAGCTACAGGCATCTTATGCTTGCTGTCCGTTGTACACTTAAACTTGCGTGCCGCTTTCGGCGTTAAATCCTGACGCTTCATGCTGGCTGCAATGGTTTTAACATTATGGCTATTACCGTTCTCAGCGAGTTCTTTCTGGATACGTCTTGAACCATCTCGACCTTTACTGTTGTCAAAAGCATCTTTGACCTTTGTATCAAGCTCTTGACGAATAGTCTCGCGCTGGATGGCCTTGTGACGATGCTTAATCCAATAATAAAACCCACTTCGAGAAACCCTGAACACCTTAGCCATACGGACAACACTGAAGCACAGCAGGTGTTCGAGCATAAATTCATAGCAATCTATTTTAGATTTTTCGCGATGTATGGAATCCACTCATTCTCTGCAAAACTTAGGCATAGGCAGGAACATGAAAACGAGGTGTCATCATGCTAAGAACGAACGTCATCGGTATAGATTTAGCAAAAAACGTGTTACAGGTTTGCCATATTAGCCGCCAGGGAGAACTGCTCAGTAATAAAGCAGTAAGCAGGCAGAAACTTAAGGAGTTACTTGCTAAATCCAAGCCATCTCTTGTTGCTCTAGAAGGCTGCGCTAGTTGCCACTACTGGGGCAGATACGCTGAGTCTTTCGGCCACGAAGTACGGATAATCAATCCGAAAAAGGTGAAGGCATATGTTGATGGCCATAAAACTGATGCCAATGATGCTCTTGCCATCGCTAATGCGGCGCTCCAGATAGGAATAAAATACAGCAAGCCCAAATCAATGGAGCAACAAACCTTGATGTCTCTTGAAGCAAATCGCCAGTTTCTATCAAAAACCATAGTGTCATTGGGGCTGCACATCCGAGGCATCATTAACGAGTACGGTATCGTCAAAGCAAAAGGTACTAAAGGGCTGGCTGCATTGGTCACTTCAACACTCTATGAAAGCGATGTTCTGCCAGCAAGCTTGGTCACAACCTTGTCGATGCTATGGCACCAATACCTTAATCTGAAAGATGAACTAAGCAAGCTCCAGAAATCCATGAACTCGACAACTCGTCAGATAGAACCTTGCAAAAGGCTCATGGCACTGGAAGGTGTCGGTGAAACAACAGCTTCCATGCTCTACGCTACTTTAGGTAACGGAACGCAATTTACCAATGGAAGGCAAGCTTCAGCATTTGTTGGGCTAACACCGAAACAATACAGCTCAGGCGGTAAAGTGACGATGCTGGGTATAGATAAATTTGGCGGTGTCAAAGATCTCCGTTCAATGCTATACCTTGGTGCCATGGCATATATTTACCGATTGCCCGAATCGCCAAAAAACCAGAAACAGGCATGGCTTATCAAGTTAGTCGCTAGGGTTGGGTTCAAAAGAGCCTGTATCGCCTTGGCAAACAAGACGGTCAGGACAGCTTGGGCAATGCTCCACTATGAAACGGAATATCAGCCAAAGCCATTATCTATTTAGCTATATGAATTAACAGATTACAAATAATGATGTTCAATGGTTAGACCAGCCTACTGAGACCCTGACTACTTCGCAATGCTATTAAAAGCTTCTTTCGCGACAAGGACGGTAGGTGCGCACACATCAAAGGTTAGAAGGTAGCTCCTTCAATAAGAAACCGAATATACGACCGCATCTTATCCATTGCACATTTTTATCTTGTAAAACCCGTGGATTCCATATACGAAGTAGGTGGCGGCCTTTTTTACGATATCTAGCTCTTCTGCTTGTTCAGCTAACTGCCTTTTGAGCTTGGCTACTTCAGCGGCTAGCTCTTGCTCTCGCTGACTGGTCGTGGTGTCTTTCTTTACGGCCTTACGCCAACCGTAGATCTGAGATTCATGCAAGGAGAGCTGTCTTGCTGTCGCAGCCACTCCCACTTTCTCTGCTAGCTTCAGGGCTTCGGCTTTAAATTCAGGAGAATGGATAATACGTTTCTTTTTGTTTGTCATGGTTCTCCTCGTTAGTGATTGTACTCACTTAACTCGGTGTCCAAAACTGGTGGTGCGGATCAGTCATGTCGATTGCTCCTCCTTGAACAAGCATAGGTCAATACTAAATCTTGAGGGTAGGGTAAGTGAATAGAGTTCGTTGGTTGGATGGAATTAAGTAGGAATAACTGGAAGTGAGATTTAGTTCTTTGTTTTGATGTAAGGCGTCTCCGTTGCTTTGCTTTGGGGTTGACACATGTGGTGAGTAGATTCCTGATGTCGCTTAGGCTCCTCGGAATGACGGGATTCTCATAGAATATGTCTTTTGTTTGGTTGTGTTGGATATGCAGAGGGATAAGGTTTCTAATGTCACATAAGCTTTTGGGAGTGACAGAATTCAACGGGTCGTTCTCAGGCAAACAAAAAGGAATGCGTGATGCATCCCTTTGTTATTTCCGCTTAATAAAAAGTGAAATTAAGCTTTAGCTGCTGCCGCTGCTTTAGCGATTGCTGCGAAGCTCTTAGCGTCTAGAGAAGCGCCGCCCACTAGAGCACCGTCGATGTCTGGTTGTGAGAAGTAAGCTTCAGCGTTTTCTGGCTTAACAGAACCGCCGTATTGGATGATTACTTGCGCTGCAACAGCTTCGTCTTTCGCTGCGATTAGTGCGCGGATAGAAGCGTGGATGCGTTGTGCATCTTCAGCTGTTGCTGCTTTACCAGTACCGATAGCCCAGATTGGTTCGTAAGCGATGATTGCGCCGTTTAGAGCTTCAACACCGTAAGTGTCGATAACTGCGTTGATTTGACGTGCACATACTGCTTCAGTTTCGCCAGCTTCGTTCTGAGCTTCAGATTCACCGATACAGAAAACAGGCGTTAGGCCGTTTTCTTTTAGGAAGTTGAATTTCTTAGCGATGAACTCATCAGATTCGTTGTGGTATTCACGACGCTCTGAGTGACCGATGATGATGTGAGTAGCACCGAAATCTTTCAGCATTTCTGGAGACATGTCGCCAGTGAAAGCACCGCTGTTGTTTAGGTCAGTGTTTTGAGCACCTAGGATGATCTTGTTACCGCCTTCAGCGATTAGACGCTCAGCTAGGTCGATGTAAAGAGCTGGTGGAGCTACTGCTACGTCAACACCTTCAACGCCTTCAAGCTCAGCGTTAAGACCAGTTAGCAGCTCAGTTACCATTGCTTTGCTGCCGTTTAGTTTCCAGTTACCCATCACTACAGGACGACGCATAGGAATATCTCCCTTATCTTTAATGTAAATAGTCTATTAGTGTAAAAAATCTACGTAGGAATATAACAGAATAATATGAACAGATCATGATTGGTATCATGTCTTATGTGGCTTTCTCTCTCCGTCGGGAGTCGAAGTTGTTCTGTTATTTTTATCAAAAGCAATCGATTGGTGATCGCGTAGACAGAATGATAGTTCATTCCTCGGAAATTGCTGGCTAGATTGGTATTACTACGCACGGAATTTTTTATGTTGTAGAAAGGAATCAAAATGCCAAACTTAGTTTTAGAGTATTCGAACTCAGTGGAAGAGCGAGTCAATGTACAAGGTTTGCTGGAAGACTTACATAAAGCTGCGTTAGAGAGTGGCCTTTTTGAGTTGGCCTCTGTGAAATCAAGAACGTTAAGATGTCATAACTGGCTAATTGGTGAAGCGGGTGACAGTCTTGATTTTATCCATATCAATTTTGATTTGTTGTCTGGCCGAACGCCTGAACAAAAGCGAGAATTATCAAGAGCTTTAATGGCTGTGCTTCAAGAACAGGCAAGTCATGTACACAGTTTAACGGTTAACATTAGAGATATGGATGTGGACAGCTTTCAAAAAGTGGTGAACTGAATATAAGGCTTGGCCGACGTTGTTCACGACTTGTTGTTTCTTCCCAAATTAACCCGACTCGGCTACTCTGTATTCTTTCTATTTTTTGGATAAAAATTGATGTCGACTAAAGAGTTACTGTTTTCGTTTCACGGACGTATCGATCGCAAAACCTATTGGATTTGGAATGTGATTTACTACATTTCGATTATAGGTTTTGGTGCGGGTATCAGTAAGTTGTTTCCTGCGTTTTCTTACCTGTTACTGCCAATATTCTTGTTGGTACTGCTCATTCCTGATTTGGCTATTACGACAAAGAGATGGCATGACCGCGACAAGTCGATTTACTGGTTAGGCTTGAATATTCCTTTGGTGATTGGTCGCATCGCAACGCCGATGACAAGCCCAATGGCGCAAGAACCTTCAACGCCACAGCTATTCATTGCTTCGATTTCATTAATTTGTGGGCTTTGGATTTTGATTGAGTGTGGTTTTTTGAAAGGCACATCAGGCCCGAATAAATACGGTCCTGAGCCACAGTGATTTATGAGTGTGGGAGTCTCTGCCTAAGGTGTGACTCTCACATCAGTAGAAATCGTTTCTGTTGAAGGCGACTACGTTGTCTTTTTTAACCGACGCCGCTTTTCCTTGTAATGCTTCTCTGAACTTTGTGACTTGTTTTTGTAGTTCATTCATTAACACGACGTTGGTGTGATGAGGGTTTTTGCAGTTGCGAATAACGCGATCAATATGGCTTTGCTGAGCCCATAAGCGCGGTTGCATCGTTTCTGATGCGCTTTCTATCATTTCTTTTGCCATCTCGTGGCGAAATTGTTCAAAGCCTTCTGGATCGCTTTCGGCCATCTGAACCAGTTCATCAAATGAGGGTAATACTTGCGTTGTGTGAGTATGTAGAGTTCTCATCCCTTTCTCCAAATCCATATGGATACTCGTGTTCAATACTACAAGCGTACACCACAGGAATCAGAGTAAAGGATGAATCATTGGCCTGTCTCATTTATAAGAGAGAGCGAAAGGGCCGATATCTAAGCGCGGATTCGGTAAACGCAGCGACGTTGACCGCTAATGATATGCTCGGTACGCTCGACGGTCGTGTCGTCTCCGAGTAAGGACTGGAACACACTCAGTTCAGATTTGCATAAACTAGGGCAACGCGTGGCGGCTTTGCAAATCGGGCAGTGATTCTCGATCAAGATAAACCCGTGCTCATCTTGTTCAAGCTCTGCCATGTAGCCTTCTTTTTCGCGCAGAAAAACCAAAGTTTCCAGTTTGCTTTCTAAAGACTCACATTGGTCGAGGTGCTGGCGATAGTTTTGTAAAGTCAGTTTTTCGCGCTCGGAGGTAACTTTGTCGAGGCCATCTTTACCGAAGATGTGTTCCACGGCTTCGATAAATTGGATGGTGAGTTCGCCATGACGATCGGCGAATTGCTCATGTCCCTTCTGGGTTAAAGACCAATGGCGAGTAGGGCGTCCGACTTTGACTTTTACATCGTGAATCGACAGGATTCCATCATCTTCTAAACCTTGCAGGTGCTGGCGAGCACCCATGGTTGTCATCCCAAGCTCAGAAGAGAGTTGTTTTGCAGTGACAGACCCGTCACGCTTAACGATTTGCAATATCCTATCTACGGTCTTCATATTCCCACCATTTGTATTTCCGTACACATTATGCGCGATAGGCTTAGTAAAGAAAAGTATTGACTTAACTTGAGTGGGGGGGTGGTGAGCCAAAAACAAAAAGGGTCGGCACTTTGCCAACCCTTTGCGATGCTGAACACCAAAATTACAGAATGATATCGCGAACTTCTGGATCTTTGCGCTCTAAGTAATGGGTCGACTTGATACGGCGAATGGTTCGGCAACGGCCTCGCACGAGTAGCGTCTCTGTTGTCGCAATATTACCTTGGCGAGAAATCCCCCCTAGCAAGTCACCTTTTGTAATGCCTGTTGCTGAGAAGACGACGTTGTCGCTGCGCGCCATGTCTTCCATTTTTAGGACGACGTTGGCTTTTACGCCCATTTCTTCACAACGTTGTAGTTCAGCCGCACCGTAAATACGGTTTTCTTCTGTGTCGCCTTTCACTTCGTGGCGAGGTAGAAGGCGGCCATGCATGTCACCATCAAGTGCGCGAATCACCGCTGCGGATACCACCCCCTCTGGTGCACCGCCAATACAGTACATGAGGTCCACTTCACTATCTGGCATACACGTTAGGATGGAAGCAGCAACGTCGCCATCTGGCACCGCGAAGACACGCACACCCATCGCTTGCATTTCAGCTATCACATCATCGTGGCGGGGTTTTGCTAGAGTGATGACAACCAGAGTGTCCAGCGTTTTATTCAGCGCGCTAGCAACGTTTTCTAGGTTTTCTTTCAACGGCTTTTCTAGATCGATCACGCCTTTCGCACCTGGGCCAACAACCAGTTTTTCCATGTACATGTCAGGTGCTTTTAAAAAGCTGCCTTTTTCACCTGCGGCAAGCACTGCCAATGCGTTCGATTGACCCATTGCGGTCATGCGTGTGCCTTCAATAGGGTCAACAGCGATATCCACTTCATCGCCACCTAGACCAACTTTCTCACCGATGTATAGCATTGGAGCATCATCGATTTCACCTTCACCAATGACAATTTCACCACTGATGTCTGTTTTGTTCAGTAGAGTGCGCATAACTTCAACAGCAGCGCCATCGGCTGCGTTTTTGTCACCACGGCCAAGCCATTTGTAACCAGCGAGTGCTGCACCTTCAGTTACACGAGAAAATGCCATTGCTAAATCGCGTTTCATGATGTCTCCAAGTAAGCAATAGGGAAGAGGAATTTGCGCGGCGATTCTATCACAATGGCAGTTAAACGTTTGCCTTTTTGCTGAGCTTTTACTTTAACTAAGTTGAATTTGATCAATACTTGGGTGATTTTTGTCGCGGAGAGGCGTAAATACCTTGCACAAAAATGCTTCGCCGATAAGAAAAGTCAGCGTTTAGTGAGATTGCGCCGATTTTTTAACCGAATGATGCGAAATATCGAATATAGTGAGTGTTTCTCATCGCGACGCTGAGTAGAATGACCTTATATAGGTAAGCTGCACGCCAATCTCGTGCATCGTCCCAACGGAATAACATAGGTAGGCCAAGATGTCTTTTGAAGTACTAGAACAACTAGAATCTAAAATTCAAACTGCAGTTGACACAATCACTCTTCTTCAGATGGAAGTTGAAGAGCTGAAAGAAGACAAAGTAAAACTAGAAGCGGAAGCAAACGAGCTTCGTTCTCAACGTGAAGATCTAGAGCAAAAAGCTCAGCAAGCTCAGCAAGAGCACGCACAGTGGCAAGAGCGCATTCGTGCACTACTTGGCAAAATGGACGAAGTGGAATAATTTCACTTCTTCATCCAGAATTAAAAACACCCGCTTCGGCGGGTGTTTGTGTATTTGGGTATGAGCAGCGCTTTAGTCAACAAAAGGTGACTGGCTATCGGAAACTACTCTTCGACCGTATCATCTAACTCAAGGTCAATATTAAGTGGCTCTGGAGATAGAATGATGCCAGTGTTGTCGGCGTAGATGTAATCTTCTGGAAGGAAGCTAACGCCGCCGAAGTTTACGGGTACATCTAGCTCACCAATGCCCTGGTTTGCCGCGCCAACAGGAATCGATGCCAAAGCTTGAATGCCGAGGTTCATGTCTTCTAGTTCATCAACTTCACGGACACAACCGTAAACGACAATGCCTTCCCACTCGTTTTCTTCTGCAATCGCAGCAATTTCTGCATCGATGAGCGCTTTACGTAAGGAACCGCCACCGTCAATCAACAACACACGCCCAAGACCATCTTGCTCTAAGGTTTCGCGGATCAGTGAGTTGTCTTCAAAACACTTAATGGTGGTGATTTGCCCGGCAAATGACGCGCGCCCGCCAAAATTACTGAACATTGGTTCAACCACATCGACCTGATCAAGGTAGATATCGCAGAGTGCTGAGGTATTGTATTCCATAGCGTACCTTTCTAAACAGAAACTGGTTGTCTTTGAGTATATCTAGGCATTAAGTCAATGCAATGACAATCCTTTTTTAACTTACTAGAGTTTGAGCTACCACAATTGTTGCAAACAAAACGTTAGTGACTAATGAGCATTTTACGATAACTGGCAGCATTGGAGCGATTTGTGCAGGTTTTTCTGTATCCCAAACGGCTTTACCGTGATGAATGACGACATAAACGCTCAATAAGAAGGGTAGGCTAATCCACAGAGGTTTGTCTTGAATTAACAAGTAAGCCGCAAACGCTAAAATAGCACCACCAAGCAAGATAAAGTGGTACTGCTTGGCTTTGTGTTGACCCAAACGGACGGCTACTGTGCGCTTTCCACATTCGCGATCGTTCTCGATATCACGCATGTTGTTGATGTTCAGTACCGCTACCGCGAGTAAACCACAGCCCAGAGCTGGTAAGAATAGAGTGGTGTCTACATGTCCTGTATGCAGAAAGTATGTACCAGATACGCCTAGCAGACCAAAGAACAGGAATACGGAGATATCGCCTAAGCCGACATAACCGTAGGGCTTACTGCCCATCGTGTAAGCAATGGCCGCGAGAATGGCCAAGATGCCCAGCCCGATAAACGTCACAATGCTTTCCAGTGAGCTGAGTGAATAGAAAACTAACACCAAGCCTGAAATGGCGGTCAGAGCAATGTTAAAGATAATCGCCTGTTTCATTTGTTTAGCACTTACCGCGCCTGACTGCATCGCTCGTAATGGGCCGAGGCGTTTGTCGTTATCTGTACCTTGAACGGCATCGCCATAGTCGTTTGCCAGGTTGGACAGAATTTGCAGCAATGTCGCAGTTACGAAAGCCATGATGGCAATCGTCAGTGAGAAATGACCTGCCGAGTAGGCGAGTACGCTACCCGTTAAGATAGAGACTAACGCCAGAGGTAGTGTTTTGGGACGAGCGGCTTCAAGCCAGATCTGTAGAGATTGTTTCATGGAAATTTCGTGCTAGTAACCAATGTGCCCAGTATAGACATAAATTTTTATGTACACTATTAACTTAAATCAAATAGAAGACGATTAAGTAAACTAATATGAGTATTAAAAGCAATACAGCGAGGTTCCTATAGCCTTAAGAATTCATTATTTATGAGTGATTCTATAACTTTATTTCTTTTCATGTTTTTTGAAATTGATATAGCTTTAAGTTTTTCATTGCTGCTTTCAGATAAGTTTATACAATATTGCTTTTTAGATTGAACTTTGTCTCTAAACTTCTTTTGATCCCATGCCTTTTTTATCCTTTTAATTGTAATGTCTCTTTTGTTCTCTTCAATTGTATCAAAAAAAGCGATAATGAAATCTTTCAGGTCTTTCGTTGAATTTTTATTATTCCAAATGTATTTAATAACCAAAGGCTCATGTTTAAGTATGTAGCTCCATGTCCACTTTATTTTTTCTTCATCATCATCTTTTAACCATGAAATGATCTCAGTTTTATCAAGTGATAAATTCCATTTTCTTACGATTTTCATCTCTAGTTCAATATAATTTAACTTGCTTTTGTTTACCTTTGCTATATATATTCTTACCCGTTTTACTCTTTCTTTAAAACTGTTTCCATTTGGATTTAATGATAGTTTTCCTGATAGTTTTTTTTGAATGTAAAACCATGAAAAATTACAAAATCTTTCATTTTTTCTTATTTCATTTTTTATATATAAAATTGAATTATATTTTTCTTCTATTTTCCCGACAATCCTTTTGCAATCTTCGAATGAATATGTTTTAAGAGCAGCATTTATTATACTTTCATTTTCTTTAATACTTAATGATTCTTCCCATACTGCTCTAATATCATGTTTTGATAGCTGACGAGCATAGAATCTTCCCATGTTTTCATCTTTAATTTTGACATTGTAATTTTCCATAATTAAACCCTCTGAAATGTTAATGTACAGCAACTAGCATCTTATATTTACTACAATGTAGTTTCAATCTATTTGGGTCTGCATCTACAAACTACAATGTAGTTTTAGCCAGAGATGTAAGTTAAACGCTGACATTAACTAATTCCTCATGGATGTCGCTAACTTCAGAGTCGCTCTTTTACATCTGTTATACAGGAGGCTTAGACTGAACTCTTACCCGATATGTTGGTATGGTTAATATACATACATACATACATACTTAACGAAGTACTCATATCCTACACACCACTACCTAGTAGCATTAGTATGCTCTCCTTAAATACCATGTATTAAATAACACAGTAATTCATATCTTTGGATTAATACCAAAGAGAATGAATGATGATTTATACTTACAAAGGTTTAGAGGTTCTTTATCCGGTCAGTGAACTCAATACACACTATCTAGATCGGATTATATTAACCATGTCTAAAGTATTAAAAGACTATAAGAGGGTTCATGCGTTAAGACTGGATTTGAGACTTCCTGTTTCTGATAGTGAAAAAGATATACTTCGCAGAGATGAGATTTTGAACAATACATTTAATCAAAAAAATATCATTAAACGATTCTTTGAATCATTGAAGGCAAAAATAAAAGCGCAAGAAAAAAGAATGAAAGCGAGTGAGAAAAGGGTATATCCATGTCACCTACGATATGTTTGGTGTAGGGAAAGGAATAAATCTAAAAATGACCACTATCACCTTGTCCTGTTTTTTAATAAAGATAGATATTGGAGTAGCGGTTATAAAGATAATGAAGAGAGTTTAGCAAGACTCATTATAGATGCATGGAATAGTGCACTAGGAGAGTATGTTGATAATGCAGATAGGTTGGTTCAACTTGTTTATAAAGGTACACATTACTTAGACCAAAATAAATATGACTTCGAGAATAAATACCAGGCCCTCTTTACAAGGCTAAGTTACTTTGCCAAAAATAGAACGAAGCATTATGATGAAGGAAAACGTTGCTTTGGAACGAGTCAAGGATGATAGCCAATATACACACCTGTTTAGTATTTCGAAACGTGGTTGCTCTGTAGATTGATTATAAGTGTAGATATTACTGGAATAGCATATGGCCTCTTAGTTTCAATCTGCCATTCGGAGTATACTAGATAAGCACACAGCATTGGGTAGTACGGTCATGCGCCGCTGGTATATTGGCCTCGATAACAACAGTAGTGTTAATGATATCCGTCATCAGAACCCTACGTCTGTGTCAGTGTAAATGCCGTCTCACGTACTTAGTTATTCACTTCTTCTTTCTGAATACGCATCGTTGCGCTCCACAATGACATTGGGAGTCAGACAAAAAAATAGGAAGCTAGGCTTCCTATTTTTACGAACTGCTGAAGATTACGGTTTGGTTAGAGTAACACATGCATCGTATGTGAAGTTAGCAGGTGCAGGTTTTACCGTGTTGATAGTAACGCAATCATCAACTGTTTCAGTAATGTTGATATCGGTTAAACGGTACCAAATGTCAACACCAGTCTCGGTGTATTCAATTGATGCGATTTCACCGTGTTTGAATTCACCAATAACGTCGAACGTCATAGGACGACCTTGGTAGTCGATAGCGCTAACGCCTGCTGGTACTTCCTGACCGATATATTCTTCAGTTGCAGCTAGTGATAGACCTGAGGTGTAGCGGAACACAGGTAAGTCTTTGTTAGGTAGCACACCGTCACCATCGATATCGATGAAGTAATCAACGTGTGGAATATCAAAGTCTAGACCGTTGTCAGCATAGTACTTCTGAGTATTTTCATAAGCGGCAGTTTTGTATAGCGCGAGGCTGTATTGGGTTAATGCTTGTTTCATCTCTTCAAACTGAACGGACTTAGGCTCTAACAAGACCTGACCAATTTTCTCGATTTGTTGCTCTAACGTGAGTCCGTTTTCGGTCGCCATGGTTAAAGTACTTGCAGAGATAACGAGCAGCACAGTGCTGGTATCGCCAGCGTTAGAAAGGTTGACGTTATAGAAGTTAATATCGTCTGCCCATTGCGCAGGGTCATAACTGTAAAGGCTTAGCAGCTCAGAGGTGGTTTCATGTACCGCCTCATCAAAGGACTGCCCGGCTTGTACCTTTGCCATGATACTGGCTTTCATAGCCGCTGTAGCAACATTGAAGTTCACTTGTGTCGTCGCGTTCATATCGACAAAAGCGCTCATTCGCATCTGCTCATCACTTTTTCCTGTGAGCTCATTAAAGTAATCTCCCTGTGCAACGAGCTCGACATAAGGCGTATTGAACCGCTCATTCATGTTGTAATTACCTTCATAGTCCTCGATTTGAGTGGTGTACGAGGTATCGGTCTTTTCTAAGTCTTGGTTAAGTTCATAGGCGGTGACGACGGAGCCAGGTTGTAGAGGACCTTTCTGTACAGCCCCCCCAAATTGATACGGCTGTCCTAAGTCGTTATGGTCGCTCCCGCCAGAAGAACCGCCACACCCGATTAAGGCGAAAGGAGCGGTAAAGAGAGCTGTGGTAAGTAGGGTTTTAGATAGGTTCATTCTATTTCTCCATAGTAAGTTTTAGAGGGGACTATTGTGTTGAATTCAAGATGAGAGCCAGAGATATCAAACAGCTCTTGAACTTCAGAGGTGAGCAGAGCTGCATCCGTTTGAAGTTCAAAGCGAAAGCTCGACATGGTGGCCTCCTGGATGTTGCTAAGAGGTAAGGTGTTCAACTTGGTATGCGAGTGTGTCCGCCAAACGAGATAAGGACTTCCGTGATGGAGTACGAGACTTATTGGCTGAACGTTAGTTAGACGCAGAGTGTCGTCATCTTTGTTTATCTTTAATGAGATAAGGCGCTGTTGAAGTGTCGCTAGACATACAATCTGGAAAATCTGAATATCGACTTGAATGTGGTTACTTAATGGTTTTTGGACTGTGATAGGAACTTTGGATGACCAATGATTTTGAATGTTATTGATTTCTTCAGGGGTAATGTTTGAGAGGAAGTCCTCTAATAATGGAGCAAGGCTACTAGGCAGGTGATGCTTGGTTGACTCTATGAGCCAATAGAGCAATACCGCTTCGTGAGCCGTTGTGCTCATCTTCAGAGTTTCGGTTTTTTGGTAGCCGAAGGGTTTGTCTCTATCATCCACTATGACATTGGGAAACATGGCACAGATAACGGACAGATTACGTTGGATAGTGCGCAAAGAGCGCTCTAAACCAAGAGGGGACAATTGAGCTTGAATTTGCCTAGCGGTGACTTTCTTATTGTAAGGAATAAGGTTGTAAATCGCCAAGATAAGCTCAAGGTGATACTGAGTTTGGTTAGGTTGCGTCATGGTCAGTTCAACAAGGTTCGTTCTGTTGGGCATGACAATATCAAAAAGGTGCGACAAAGCTCGTCGTATCAATGCTTTAAGCAAAAATGATACGAAGAAATTTGTCACACCTACGTCATGAAGTGTCGTGATTAAGGGGGCTGAGGCTTACTTTCCAACGATGGATAAATCGATCTCGTCAAAATCCATGCTTGAAAGATGTCGAGCGAACGTTTTCATCCATACCTGAAGAAGGTCGATTACTTCTGGATGTTCAAGGTTTACCGCCCCTGTATCGGGCTGATAACACCATCCCTTGACAAGATGAAAGTACAGTTCAGGTTGAACGTTGAGCGCGCTCTCAAATGGGTAAGAAAAGCTGATAAAGAAGACAATCTGCCAGGGCTCTGAATTTGCAGTGCGTTGGAACTGCACTTCAACAGGGTGAATGCCTCGGCCATGGCGGTAGTAGCTTAATTGGCGGCAAGTTAGGAGCAGCTGTTTGGCATTGTCAGGTAAAGAGTATCCTTTCAATAGCTTCTCCAATTGCTGACGCAATTGTGGCGCTAAAGAAACACCACCATAAATCGTGTTGATCATAGCCACCCCTTTTCTGCAAACGAGACACTACTTTCTCCTACAACGATATGGTCAAGCACCCTGACATCCACTAACGCTAAAGCGTCGATAAGCTTGCGTGTGATACGCCTATCCGCTTGAGATGGGGAAGGGTCACCAGAAGGGTGGTTATGCGCCAGAATGACCGCCGCAGCATTTACTTCCAAAACGCTTTTGATGACCTCGCGCGGATAGACGCTGGCGGAGTCAATGGTGCCTTTAAAGAGTGATTTAAACTCGATGACACGGTGTTGGTTATCAAGTAATAGCAGAGCGAAAACCTCGTGCTCCGAGCTGGCTAGTTTGAATCGGACATACTCTTTGGTTGCTTCAGGGTTACAAAGGGCATTACCTCGAACGTAGCGGTTAGCTAGGATTTCAGCAGCATGCTCTAGGATTTCATTTTCTTGATGTTTCTTTTGTTTTTGGTAGTGAAGGTGATTGCTCGACATAGGTCCTCCAAGTGTTAAACGATAGGTACTTCACTAAGAGGACATATATCTGAAAGTAATTAGATTCAGAGTGAATAAGAGTCCTGAACGTTTTTTCTAACCCACAGCGTTATCCCATGGGTAAATGAATTAGGAGTAGGTCCCATGAGATTTTAAAGCTGAAAGAAGTGATGGAAAAGACTGAATTAAGCCGATCGGCTATCTACCGAAAAATGAACGATGATGCTTTCCCGAAGTCGGTCAACTTAGGTGACCGTGCGGTGGCATGGGTAGAAAGTGAAGTAGATGATTGGATGGAGAGCATTCTATTGACACGTTGATGTGAGGGAAGTCAGCTACTTTGATTTGAGCTATTTATGAATATATATCATTCAGGTGAATGACATTTCATTACGATAAACGAGAAGTTTCAAAGTGTGTTATTCAATCGAAAGGGTTGCCATCGGCAACCTTTTTTACTTGTTAATAATGGAGTTTTTATGTCTTTGTATCAAACGCTTGGTAAGGCAATTACAGGAACTGCGAGTGTTGCTGGTGTGATCACTGCTGCGCCAGTATTTGGCCCGAAAGGAACAATTACATCTAGTGGCATTGTTGTGTCTGTGTTGGTTGGAACGTCAGCGGCATTGATTGACCAAGTTGTGCAATCCACACGTTTGCAATGCCCTACTGTCACAGCTAACGAATATTGTGACGAACTATAAGATACAAAACCTTTAATTATATTTGTTTCAGGTTCTATATTTGAGAGTCCATGTCTGAGTACGCTTTCTTTATTCAGGAAGAGGAATCATCTAATTGATATTAAACATAGATTTCGATTAGTTGCCTAAAAGTTCTCATCCTACAATAAGGTGAAAACGCGTGTTACATGGCGCTACGAGATTAGAGTAAATTTAATTCGTTATCCATAGAGGTATAGGCATTGCGCTCTCATCGTCTATGGATATTTTTTTTTTTGAAATTTAGTATCATTTTCGCGTAGATAAAGAAAGCCATTACCCAGTGTCACTCTTATTAAAAGTGGCGTGATGGTAATGGCTTAAATGAACCAAATGAAAATTTCCAAATATGTACATTTACACTAGGTAATTTTCTAGGCTAATTGATTCTTACTAGTTACAGAATAAAGCGACTTAGGTCTTCGTTTTCGATCGTATCGCCTAAACGTTCTTTAACGTAAGCTGCATCAATCACAAACTTAGCACCAGATTGCTCTGCTGCATCGTAAGAGATTTCGTCCATCAGACGTTCCATCACGGTATGTAGACGACGAGCACCAATGTTTTCTGTGGTTTCGTTTACCGTCCATGCCGCTTCTGCGATTTGCGTGATACCGTCTTCGGTAAATTCGATATCGACGTTTTCTGTCTTCATCAGCGCAATGTATTGTTCAGTCAGCGACGCTTTAGGCTCAGTCAAAATACGTTTGAAGTCGTGGCTGCTCAGTGCTTCCAATTCCACACGGATTGGCAGACGGCCTTGCAGTTCTGGAATGAGATCAGATGGCTTGGCAACTTGGAATGCACCGGATGCAACAAACAGAATGTGGTCTGTTTTTACCATGCCGTGTTTTGTCGAAACGGTACTGCCTTCAATCAGAGGAAGTAAGTCACGTTGCACACCTTCACGAGACACGTCCGGGCCAGAGCTTTCGCCGCGCTTACAAATCTTGTCGATTTCATCAATGAAAACAATACCGTTGTTTTCTACGTTGAAAATCGCGGCTTCTTTTAGCTCTTCTTGGTTTACAAGTTTTGCAGCTTCTTCTTCTGCCAGCGCTTTCATCGCGTCTTTGATTTTCAGCTTACGCTTTTTCTTGGTGTCACCGGCAAGGTTTTGGAACATACCTTGTAGTTGGTTGGTCATTTCTTCCATACCAGGAGGTGCCATGATCTCCACCCCCATTTGAGGCGCTGCTACATCGATTTCAATCTCTTTATCGTCTAGCTGACCTTCACGCAGTTTTTTACGGAAGATTTGGCGAGTGTTTGAGGTGTCTTCTTTCTGCTCGACTTGACCCCAGCTATCGCGTGCTGGTGGCAGTAGTGCATCGAGAATGCGCTCTTCAGCTTGCTCTTCCGCGCGGAATTTTACTTTTTCCATCGCTTGTTGGTGGGTCATCTTCACAGCGACATCAGTCAGGTCACGAATGATGGTTTCAACTTCTTTACCAACGTAGCCCACTTCGGTGAACTTTGTTGCTTCGACTTTGATGAATGGTGCATTGGCTAGTTTAGCAAGACGACGAGCAATCTCTGTCTTACCAACACCAGTTGGACCAATCATCAGAATGTTCTTCGGTGTGACTTCGACGCGCAAGCTTTCTTCTAGCTGCATGCGACGCCAGCGGTTACGAAGGGCAATCGCAACCGAACGTTTTGCTTTGTCTTGACCAATGATGTGACGGTTCAGTTCATGAACGATTTCGCGAGGGGTCATTTCAGACATATTCTTTCCTTACTTCGTTACGATTACGCGGCTGGAGTTTCAGGCTCTGCAGTTGAGTCTAGCTCTTCTACGGTGTGGTGATGGTTGGTGAATACACAGATATCACCAGCGATGTTCAGTGCCTTTTCCGCGATTTCACGTGCATCTAAGTCAGTATTTTCTAAAAGTGCAGTTGCGGCTGCTTGTGCGTATGCACCACCAGAACCAATCGCAATCAAATCATTTTCTGGCTGAACGACATCGCCGTTACCAGTGATGATGAGAGATGCTGTTTCGTCTGCAACAGCAAGCAACGCTTCTAATTTGCGAAGAGCTCGGTCGCTGCGCCAGTCTTTTGCCAGTTCTACGGCTGCTTTCGTCAGATGGCCCTGGTGCATTTGCAGTTTGCTTTCAAAGCGTTCAAATAGGGTGAAGGCGTCCGCTGTACCGCCAGCAAAGCCAGCAAGCACTTTATTGTTGTATAGGCGGCGAACTTTGCGCGCGTTACCTTTCATGACGGTATTGCCTAGAGATACTTGGCCATCACCCGCGATGACGACTTTGTTATTTCGACGTACAGATACAATGGTAGTCACAGTCGACCTCTTAATTATTTCTCTTTGGATTTAATTCAGTATATGGGGGAGAGGAACTTGGGATTCAAGGGGAGGGCGTTTTTCACATTTGCTAACGCTGATGATGCCAATAACACGCGAGGAATAAAAAAGACCAACAGCGAAAGCGGTTGGTCTTTGTGAGATTAGAAGTTTTCTTTCCAAATTGCGCACGGTTCGATTTTCGCGCGTTGCAACTTGTGGCGATCTTTCTCTGCATCGCGTTTGAACTTGTACGGGCCAAGTACAACACGATACCAAGAGCTGCCTTCTTTCTTACGAATTTTGCTCGAAAGACCTTGGAAAGCAATAGCCAGCTTTCGCTCTTCGGCCTGCGCTTGGGTTTTGTAAGCGCCACACTGCATTACGTATGGGATTTTAGATACTTCGATTTCTTTAGCGACGACTTCCACTTCTCGCTTGGGTAAAGATTCGACGTATTCCCACTTCTCTTCAGGTGGTGGTGGCAAATCCTTTTTCGGCTTTGGCTTACTGACGGTCGTGGTAGGTTGTTGCACCACGGGTGGTTTCGGTTCTGGGTCGTTACTTAATAAATACAGACCATAGCCAAAACCGCCCACAAGCAAGATTGCAAGTAGACCACTACGCCAAGGTTTTCTTTTGGGAGGTTGTTTTTTTGTCGACTTTTTTGGAGCGCCTCGCCCCCGTCTCACATAATCTCTGTTTGCCACGGTTACTTCTGGTCATCAAGGATTCTTCCAAATATGTTAATCCAGAACGGGTCGAGAAAACACCCTATTGATGTAATCTTGATAGCTACGTATCAGATAGAGAAGACAAAAAGCGGCACCAATGGGTACCGCTTATCGTTAGTTTACATGATAGGTCGCGTTGGACTACCGAACGCTTAGGCGCGTTGCGGTGGCGCTGCGCTACCACGGACAACAAGCTTAGTTTCTAGTAAGCGTGAACCTGAATGAACGTCATGGCCTTTAAGTAGTTCAAGCATCATAAGCATCGCTTGGCGGCCAATTTCATAACGAGGTTGAGAAATGGTCGTTAACGGTGGATCGCAGTATTGAGCAAAGTTGATATCATCGAAACCAACCACTGACAAATCTTGCGGAACGCGCAGACCGAGTCGTTTCGCTTCTTGGATTGCGCCGATTGCCATGGTGTCGCAGTGGCAGAAAATCGCAGTTGGTGGCTCTGGAAGTTCTAGCAACTTACGTACAGCTTTCGCGCCGCCGTCAAAAGAAAACTCAGTGATAACGCTGTATTGTGGGTCTTTACTGATCCCCGCGCGACGCAAGGCTTGTTGATAACCTTGCTGGCGGAACTGGCACAATACCGCTGTGTCTGGCCCTGAAATTTGTGCTATGCGTTTATGGCCAAGTTGAGTTAGGTAATTGACCGCTTCAAAAGCAGACGTTAGGTTGTCAATGTGCACGGTTGGTAATTCTAGCTCTGGCGCAAACTCACAAGCCATGACCATTGGTGGCAGGTTTTTCTGTTCTGGCTTGCTGACATCAAATGGCAGGTCGGTGCCAAGCAGTAACATGCCATCGGCTTGTTTGGTGAACACTAGATTCACAAATGAGCTTTCACGCTTTTTCTGCTGGCCGCTGTCACCGAGCAGTACGAGGTAGCCATGTTCCATAGCGGCGTCTTCGATACCACGAATGATTTCAGAAAAGTAAGGATCACAGATGTCAGGAACGATGGTAACAATCGTTTTTGATTCGTTTCTACGTAGATTACGCGCTAATGAATTTGGAGAATAGCCCGCTTCAAGCACGGCATCTTCGACTCTTTTTCTTGTTGAAGAAGAGACTTTTTCTGGATTCATTAATGCTCGAGATACCGTAGCTGTCGACACTCCCGCAAGCTGGGCAACATCCTTCATTGTCGCCATAGTGTTTAACCTCTCAAATTTTTGCCAAGATGACGTTATTCCCTGTCAGAAGTCGTAGGTTTTTATCACTGGTAATCAGTGCCTATCTAATCACGTTGTTAGTGGTTATTTTTAGGGAGTAGGCGATAAAGCATCGCTTGGCTACTGCTTCAAATTTTGGGAATAGTCATTGTTTTAATCTAAGCCTATGGGGTAAACCCACTTTAGACTTTGCTAATTTGGATAGTCTATTCATTTCTATCGGGAAAGTTACGGTCTGTTTAACAAAAATTGCAATCTCGATGTGAGTCTCATCACATTAAAAGGTAATTCATTACATAGTTAAACGTTTGCTAGCTGAGATCTTGTGGTTCTATGTCTAAATTCCAGCGAACTTTTTTGGCATTAGGCAACAACTCAATAGCAGGTTTGGCACTGGTTAATAACTTTTGCATTAATGAACGGTGCTGGGTTTGGAGTAACAGCTGCCAACGGTATTTGCCTGCGCGTTTGGCGAGAGGCGATGGTGTTGGACCAAGCACCATGCAGGTGTCGTCAAATAAAGGGTGCGATTCTAAGGTAAAGCGAACTTGACGCAGAAAATCTTCTACGATCTCGCTCTGATTCGCTTCGGCTTTAAATAGAGTAAGGAAACTGTACGGTGGCAACTGCGCCAGTTTACGTTCCTCTAATGCCGTCATAGCGAAGTGTCGGTAGTCCTTTTCCAATAAGGCTTGCAACAAACTGTGCTCAGGATGGTGAGTCTGCAAAACCACTTCCCCCGGCTTACTTGCACGTCCGGCTCGTCCTGCGACCTGAATGAATAGCTGCGCTAATCTTTCGGAGGCGCGAAAGTCGCTACTATATAGAGAGCCATCAACATCTAGCAAGGCGACGAGCGTTACATTGGGGAAATGGTGTCCCTTAGCCAACATTTGAGTGCCAATCAAAATTTGATATTCACCCTTACGGATGGATTCCAACGCGTCTTCTAAGCTGCCTTTTCGGCGCGTGCTATCCCTGTCGATACGGATGGCTTTGTATTCGGGGAACAGTTGTGCCAATTGTTGTTCTAACTGTTCGGTACCGACACCAACGGTAACCAGTTGAGTTGAACCACAGCCCTGACACTGATGAATCACTGGTTGCTGTGAACCACAATGGTGGCAACGAATCTCATTGCTGTATTGGTGGAAGGTGTAATAAGCATCACAACGTTTGCATTCGGCAATCCAACCACATTCATGACACATGAGAGCAGGGGAGAAACCACGACGGTTAAGAAACAGCATCACCTGATTGCCTGCTTTAAGGTGTTTGCGCATTTCCGCAATCAATGGGGCAGATAAACCACTTTCTAAATACTGACCTTTGACGTCGAGCACTTTATTAGAAGTAGGAACCGCAGAGCCTGCGCGTTGGGTCAGGGTTAAATGGTGATACTTGCCTGACAAGGCATTGTGCAATGTCTCCAGTGCAGGTGTAGCTGAGCCCAGAACAATCGGAACTTGTTCTTTATGGGCGCGCATTACAGCAACATCGCGTGCATGATAACGCAAGCTATCTTGCTGTTTGTAAGAGGTGTCATGTTCCTCGTCCACAATGATAATCCCGAGATCAGCAAAAGGCGCGAGTAGGGCAGATCGTGTGCCGATAATGATTCCGGCCGCTTTGTCGCGTGCAGAAAGCCACGCATTCAGACGTTCCGTCTCGTTTAATCCGGAGTGGATAACGTCAACTGGCACATTAAAACGGCGTTTAAAGCGGTTGATGGTTTGTGGTGTTAAGCCAATCTCTGGTACTAAAACCAAGGCTTGTTTACCTTTCTCTAAGACCGGCTTGATCAGGTTGAGGTACACTTCTGTCTTACCTGAGCCCGTGACGCCTTCTAATAAATAGCAAGCAAAACCTGTTTGGCTATTTACGCTCGCAATAGCTAGCGCTTGTTCGTGGTTGAGCTTTGGCTTCTCGACGTCGCATTCAACGTGCTGTCCCCACTGGGTGATTGCAGGCTTCTTCTCGATACGTTCAATCCAGCCTTTATCTTCTAAAGACTTTAGTACAGTTGAGGCTATCTCTTGGTCGACAAATTCCTGGTGAGGCAAAGCGCCGTTAACCAACATTTGCAAGACCTTCTGTTGTTTGATCGCTCGACGATCAAGCCCTTGCATCAGCTTGTCTTTACCGGATTCGGTAATTTGCCACTCTTGTAGCGTCGCAAAATCTGCAGGCTTTCCTTTACGCAGAGCTGCTGGCATCGCATTGTGTAGCGTATCTCCAAGTGGGTATTGGTAGAACTGGCTGCACCAAATCAGCAACGAATAAAGCTTTTCAGGCCATACCGGCTGAGAATCAAGAACTGCTTTGATTGGCTTGAGTTGATCTTTGGGGAAATCCGAGTGATTAACCATCGCGGTGACGATGCCAACTAACGTTTGACGTCCAAAAGGTACGGATACGCGCCCGCCAATGATAGGAAACAGGTGTCCTGGGATGGCATAGTCAAATTGTTTGTCGAGAGGTACGGGCAGTGCCACTCTAGCAATGGATGGACGCATAGATTCATAGCTATATAAAAGAAGAAAGGACTGTAGAGTTTATTAAAATCGTCCCTGGAATACGAGTCAACCCACGGAGTGTGTTCGGAAATATACTAATATCACCGGATTGGTGAAAAAAGTGGCGAAAAAATTGCCATACGTATTGATCCTATCTAGGGGATTCATTACTATATCGCGCCTTGAGATATGGCTTCAGCAACTGGTTGGTGCGGTATCCCATTTTATTATTAATTGCGTGTGGTGTGCGGCTTAGATTCGTATAGCGACACGGCCTACTATTGAGGTTATCCCATGAAAGCTGGTATCCACCCAGAATACAAAGCAGTAAACGCTACTTGTTCTTGCGGCAACTCTTTCGAGTTCAACTCTACTCTAGGTAAAGAGTCTATCCACCTAGACGTATGTGACAAGTGTCACCCATTCTACACTGGTAAGCAACGTATCGTTGATACAGGCGGCCGTGTTGATCGCTTCAACAAGCGTTTCGGTGCACTATCAAGCGGTAAGAAATAATAGCAACTGCTATTACGATTACAGTTTAGAAAAGGACGCTTCGGCGTCCTTTTTGTTTATGGCCCATTTTGCAGGTGACCATAAAACAGCAAGTTAAAAATAGTTTCGATTATTTTTCATTCAGCCCTTGCAACCTAAAGTGTGATCTGTATAATGCGTCGCACTGGTTAAGCCAGTTGTGAACCAATGAGCAGTGAGGAGCTAACTTCCTTATAGGACAGTTAGGTAATGTAGACTCAGCTTATGTTCGCGGTTAATACAATTAGCTATCTTTTCTTCGGAAAAACTATCCCCAAAGGTGACTTTGGCACGTAGGGATTGTTAATCGAAAATTAACTGACAATGCGTCCTAATCTTGGATGCTACGGTTTCACATAAATCAATCGGCATTCTCTCGTCTTGACGAGTTTGAGTGGCGATATTGTTTGTGTAATTTTTAAAATTGGAGCTCTGTCTCATGCAGAACCAACGTATCCGTATCCGCCTAAAAGCTTTCGATTACAAACTAATCGATGCTTCTACAGCGGAAATCGTTGAAACAGCTAAGCGCACTGGCGCACAGGTTCGTGGTCCAATCCCACTACCAACTCGTAAAGAGCGTTTCACAGTTCTTATCTCTCCACACGTTAACAAGAAAGCACGTGACCAGTACGAAATCCGTACTCACAAGCGTCTAATCGACATCGTTGAGCCAACAGACAAAACTGTTGATGCTCTAATGCGTCTAGACCTTGCTGCGGGCGTTGACGTTCAAATTAGCCTAGGTTAAGGGAGATTAGAAGTATGATTGGTCTAATCGGTCGTAAAGTGGGCATGACCCGCGTATTTACTGAAGAAGGCGTTTCTATCCCAGTAACTGTTGTTGAAGTTGAAGCTAACCGTGTTTCTCAAGTGAAAACTCTTGAAACTGATGGCTACGCTGCAATTCAGGTTACAGCTGGTTCTAAGAAAGCTAACCGCGTAAACAAAGCTGAAGCAGGTCACTTTGCTAAAGCTGGCGTTGAAGCTGGTCGCGGTCTTTGGGAATTCCGTTTAGAAAACGGCGAAGAGTTCGAAGTTGGTGCTGAACTAACTGTTGAACTATTCAACGAAACTAAGAAAGTAGACGTTACTGGTACATCTAAGGGTAAAGGTTTCCAAGGCGCTGTTAAGCGTTGGAACTTCCGTACTCAAGATATGACTCACGGTAACTCATTGTCTCACCGTGCTCCTGGTTCTATCGGTCAATGTCAGACTCCAGGTCGCGTATTTAAAGGCAAGAAAATGGCAGGTCACATGGGTGCTGAGCGTGTAACGACTCAAAACCTAGAGATCGTACGTGTTGACGCTGAGCGCAACCTGCTTCTTATTAAAGGTGCAGTCCCAGGCGCAACTGGCGGCAACGTGATCGTTAAACCAGCTGTTAAAGCATAACGTCTCAGGAGTAAGTAATGGAACTAATGGTTAAAGGTGCTGATGCACTAACTGTTTCCGAAACTACTTTCGGACGTGAGTTTAACGAAGCTCTTGTACACCAAGTAGTTGTTGCGTACGCAGCAGGTGCTCGTCAAGGTACACGTGCTCAAAAAACACGTTCAGAAGTATCTGGCGGTGGCGCTAAGCCATGGCGTCAAAAAGGTACTGGTCGCGCTCGCGCTGGTACAATTCGTAGCCCAATCTGGCGTACAGGTGGTGTTACTTTTGCTGCGAAACCACAAGATCACAGCCAAAAAGTAAACAAAAAAATGTACCGCGGTGCTATGAAGAGCATTCTTTCTGAGCTTGTTCGTCAAGAGCGTCTAATCGTTGTTGATAACTTCTCAGTTGAAGCACCAAAGACTAAAGAGCTAGTTGCTAAGCTGAAAGAGCTTGAGCTAACTGACGCTCTAATCGTGACTAGCGAAGTAGATGAGAATCTATTCCTAGCTGCTCGTAACCTATACAAAGTTGACGCACGTGATGTTGCTGGTATCGATCCAGTATCTCTAATCGCGTTTGACAAAGTTGTAATGACTGCAGAAGCAGTTAAGCAAGTAGAGGAAATGCTAGCATGATCACTGAAGAGCGTATCCTAAAAGTTCTACGTGCACCGCACATCTCTGAAAAAGCAACTATGGCAGCTGAGAAAGCGAACACTATCGTTTTCAAAGTAGCTAAAGATGCAACTAAAAAAGAGATCAAAGCAGCTGTAGAAAAGCTATTTGAAGTTGAAGTTAAGTCTGTAAATACTCTTATCACTAAGGGTAAGACCAAACGTCAAGGTCTACGCCAAGGTCGCCGCAGCGACGTTAAGAAAGCGTACGTTACTTTGAAAGAAGGTCAAGATCTTGACTTTGTTGGCGGCGCGGAATAACAGGAGTAGTTAAAAATGGCTATTGTTAAATGTAAGCCGACTTCCCCTGGTCGTCGTCACGTTGTTAAAGTTGTTAACGCTGACCTACACAAGGGCAAGCCATACGCACCTCTTCTAGAGAAAAACTCTAAGAATGGCGGTCGTAACAACAACGGTCGTATCACAGTACGTCACATCGGCGGTGGTCACAAGCATCACTACCGTGTAATTGACTTCAAACGTACTAAAGACGGTATCCCAGCGACAGTTGAGCGTCTAGAATACGATCCAAACCGTAGCGCAAACATTGCTCTAGTTCTTTACAAAGACGGTGAGCGTCGCTACATCCTAGCACCTAAAGGTGTTGTAGCTGGTGATGTTATTCAGTCTGGTGTTGATGCACCAATCAAAGCTGGTAACACTCTACCAATGCGTAACATCCCAGTAGGTTCAACTGTACACAATGTTGAACTAAAACCTGGTAAAGGTGGTCAGCTAGCTCGTTCGGCTGGTGCTTACGCTCAAATCGTTGCTCGCGACGGTGCGTACGTAACTATCCGTCTACGTTCTGGCGAAATGCGCAAAGTTCTTTCTGAAGGCCGTGCAACAATCGGTGAAGTTGGTAACTCTGAGCACATGCTACGCGAACTTGGTAAAGCTGGTGCTTCACGCTGGCGCGGCGTACGTCCAACCGTACGTGGTGTAGTAATGAACCCGGTTGATCACCCACACGGTGGTGGTGAAGGTCGTACTTCTGGTGGCCGTCATCCAGTATCTCCTTGGGGTATGCCAACTAAAGGCTTCAAGACTCGTAAGAACAAACGCACTGACAAGTACATCGTACGTCGTCGTAACAAGTAATCTATATAAAGAGGAATCGCCATGCCACGTTCTCTCAAGAAAGGTCCTTTTATTGACCTACACTTGCTGAAGAAGGTAGAGAAAGCGGTGGAAAGCGGAGACAAAAAGCCTATTAAGACTTGGTCCCGTCGTTCAATGATCATCCCTACGATGATCGGTTTGACCATCGCTGTCCATAATGGTCGTCAGCACGTACCAGTATTTGTAACTGATGAAATGATCGGTCACAAACTGGGTGAATTCGCACCAACACGTACTTACCGCGGTCACGCTGCGGATAAGAAAGCTAAGAAGCGCTAAGGAGTAGATAATGGAAGCAATTGCTAAACATAACTTTGCTCGCATTTCGCCTCAGAAAGCTCGCTTAGTTGCGGATCTAATCCGTGGTAAATCTGTTGACCAAGCTCTAGAAATCCTAACGTTCAGCAACAAAAAAGCTGCTGCACTAGTTAAGAAAGTTCTAGAGTCTGCTATCGCTAACGCGGAGCACAACGAAGGTGCAGATATTGACGATCTGAATGTCGCAAAAATCTTTGTAGATGAAGGCCCAACCATGAAGCGTATTATGCCTCGTGCTAAAGGTCGTGCGGATCGTATCTTGAAGCGTTCAAGCCACATCACTGTTGTTGTAGCAGATCGCTAGAGACTAGGAGAGTAAGCAATGGGTCAAAAAGTACATCCAAATGGTATTCGTCTAGGCATCGTTAAGCCTTGGAATGCTACATGGTTTGCTAACACCAAAGATTTCGCTGACAACCTAGACGGCGACTTCAAGGTACGTCAGTTCCTTACAAGTGAACTGAAAAAAGCGTCTCTATCACGTATCGTTATCGAACGTCCTGCTAAGAGCATCCGTGTGACTATTCACACTGCTCGTCCAGGCGTTGTTATCGGTAAGAAAGGTGAAGACGTTGAGAAGCTACGCGCAGCTGTAGCTAAAATTGCAGGTGTACCAGCGCAAATTAACATCGCTGAAGTACGTAAGCCTGAACTAGATGCGCAACTTGTTGGTGACAGCATCGCGTCTCAGCTAGAGCGTCGTGTTATGTTCCGTCGTGCTATGAAGCGCGCAGTACAAAACGCTATGCGTCTAGGCGCTAAAGGTATCAAAGTGGAAGTAAGCGGTCGTCTAGGCGGCGCTGAAATCGCACGTTCAGAGTGGTACCGTGAAGGCCGTGTGCCTCTACACACTCTACGTGCTGACATTGATTACGCAACTTCTTCGGCTCACACTCAATACGGTGTGATCGGCATTAAAACTTGGATCTTCAAAGGTGAAATCCTAGGTGGTATGCCAGCAGCTAACGCTGTAGAGCCTAAAGGCGACAAGCCTAAGAAGCAGCGTAAAGGCCGTAAGTAAGGAGTCGACAGATGCTACAACCTAAACGTACTAAGTTCCGTAAGGTTCAGACTGGTCGTAACCGTGGTCTAGCTAAAGGTACTGATGTAAGCTTCGGCGAATTCGGTCTTAAAGCTGTTGGCCGTGGTCGTCTAACTGCTCGTCAAATCGAAGCGGCACGTCGTGCAATGACACGTCACGTTAAGCGTCAAGGTAAAATCTGGATCCGTGTGTTCCCAGACAAACCAATCACAGAAAAACCACTAGAAGTTCGTCAAGGTAAGGGTAAAGGTAACGTTGAGTACTGGGTAGCCCAAATCCAACCTGGTAAGGTTATGTACGAAATGGGTGGTGTACCTGAAGAATTGGCACGTGAAGCGTTCCGTCTAGCGGCACGTAAACTGCCTTTCAAAACTACATTTGTAACTAAGCAGGTGATGTGATGAAAGCACAAGATCTACGCGAGAAAAGCGTTGAAGAGCTTAACGCTGAGCTAATGAATTTGCTACGTGAACAGTTCAACTTGCGCATGCAAGCTGCAACTGGTCAACTACAGCAAACTCATACTCTGAAAGCTGTACGCCGTGATATCGCACGTGTGAAAACTGTTTTGACTGAGAAGGCAGGCGCATAATGAGCGAAGTAAAACGTACTCAACAAGGTCGTGTTGTTAGCGACAAGATGGACAAGTCTATCACTGTTGCAATCGAACGTTTCGTAAAACACCCAATTTACGGTAAGTTCGTTAAACGTACGACTAAAGTACACGCACATGACGAAAACAACGAGTGTGGCATTGGCGACACTGTTGAAATCGCAGAGTGTCGTCCACTGTCTAAGACTAAGTCTTGGACTTTGGTGAAAGTTGTAGAAAAGGCGAAGATGTAATCTTCACTCTTCTATGATAAGAAACGGCTCCAAAAATATTTTTGGAGCCGTTTATTTTTTGACTACCCAATCACAGAAAAGGGTGGTACAATTCGCGTCCCTTATAAAGAGGCAGCCCGACCCGTGATGGGTCTAGTTATTAATATTTAGCGGAGCACTAACATGATCCAAATGCAAAGTATGCTGGACGCAGCTGATAACTCAGGCGCACGCAGCGTAATGTGTATTAAGGTTCTGGGTGGCTCACACCGCCGTTATGCACATATCGGTGACGTCATCAAAGTTACTGTTAAGGAAGCAATTCCTCGCGGTAAAGTTAAAAAAGGTGACGTTATGAAGGCGGTTGTAGTGCGCACCCGTAAAGGCGTACGTCGTCCTGACGGTTCTGTCATTCGCTTCGACCGAAATGCTTGCGTACTGTTGAATAACACTACTGAGCAACCAATCGGTACACGTATCTTTGGTCCTGTGACACGCGAACTTCGTGGCGATAAGTTCATGAAGATCGTTTCACTGGCTCCAGAAGTTCTGTAAGGAGCACGTAGAAATGGCAGCTAAAATCCGTCGTAATGACGAAGTAATCGTTCTTGCTGGTAAAGACAAAGGCAAGAAAGGTAAAGTAACTAAGGTCCTAGCAACTGGTAAAGTTATCGTTGAAGGTATCAACCTTGTTAAGAAACACCAGAAACCTGTTCCTGCACTAGGTATCCAAGGCGGTATCGTAGAGCAAGAAGCAGCAATCGATGTTTCTAACGTGGCTATCTTTAATGCAGCTACTGGTAAAGCTGACCGTATCGGTTTCCGTTTTGAAGACGGCAAAAAAGTTCGTTTCTTCAAGTCTAACGGCGAAACCGTTTCTAACTAATAGAAGTAATTTGGAGTTCTACTATGGCGAAACTGCATGATTACTACAAGTCGTCTGTAGTCGCTGAACTGACCAAACAGTTCAGTTACACAAGCGTCATGCAAGTCCCTAGAATCGAGAAAATCACCCTAAACATGGGTGTTGGTGAAGCAATCAACGATAAGAAACTGCTAGAAAACGCAGCATCTGATATGGCAACGATCTCTGGTCAAAAGCCACTTATCACTAAAGCGCGTAAATCTGTTGCAGGTTTCAAAATCCGTGAAGGCTACCCTATCGGTTGTAAAGTAACCTTGCGTGGCGAACGTATGTGGGATTTTCTTGAGCGTTTGATTAACATCGCTCTTCCACGTGTACGTGACTTCCGTGGTGTTAGCGCTAAGTCTTTTGACGGTCGCGGTAACTACAGCATGGGCGTTCGCGAGCAAATCATCTTCCCGGAAATCGACTTTGATAAAGTTGATCGTGTACGCGGTCTAGACATCACTATTACGACGTCTGCTGGTACTGATGAGGAAGGCCGTGCTCTGCTGGCTGCCTTTAACTTCCCATTCCGTAAGTAAGGTGAAGGGTTACTGTTATGGCTAAACAATCAATGAAAGCACGTGAAGCTAAACGTGCAAAGCTAGTAGCTAAGTTCGCTGAAAAGCGTGCAGCGCTAAAAGCTATCATCAGCGATGTAAACGCATCTGAAGAAGATCGTTGGAACGCAGTTCTTACACTGCAATCTCTTCCACGTGATTCAAGTGCATCACGTCAGCGCAACCGTTGTAACCAAACTGGTCGTCCACACGGTTACCTACGTAAGTTCGGTCTAAGCCGTATTAAGGTTCGTGAAGCTTGCATGAAAGGCGAGATTCCGGGTCTTCGTAAGGCTAGCTGGTAATTGCCACTTAATCATTTGGAGTAAATCATATGAGCATGCAAGATCCGATTTCGGATATGCTGACCCGCGTTCGTAACGGTCAGGCAGCAAACAAAGTTGCTGTTAAAATGCCTTCTTCAAAGCTTAAAGTTGCAATTGCTGCACTACTAAAAGCTGAAGGTTACATCGTTGACTTCGCTGTTGAAGGCGAAGCAAAACCTGAGCTAGAAGTAACTCTTAAGTACTTCCAAGCTAAACCAGTAATCGAGCAACTTAAACGTGTTTCTCGTCCAGGTCTACGTGTTTACAAGAAGAAAGATGAACTTCCTTCTGTAATGGGTGGTCTTGGTATTGCTATCGTTTCTACTTCCAAGGGTCTTATGTCAGACCGCGCTGCACGTAAAGCAGGTCTTGGTGGTGAAATCATCTGCTACGTAGCTTAATAGGAGTAGAATATGTCTCGTGTTGCTAAAGCACCTGTCGCTATTCCAGCTGGCGTAGAGGTGAAACTAAACGGCCAAGAAATCACTGTAAAAGGTGCTAAAGGCGAACTAACTCGCGTACTAAACGACGCTGTAGTTATCGCTCAGGAAGAAAACAACCTAACTTTCGGTCCTAAAGAAGGTGTTGCTAACGCTTGGGCACAAGCAGGTACTGCTCGTGCACTAGTTAACAACATGGTTGTTGGTGTTACTGAAGGCTTTACTAAGAAGCTAACTCTTAAAGGTGTTGGTTACCGTGCTGCTATCAAAGGCAACGCTGTAGGTCTAACACTAGGCTTCTCACACCCAGTTGAGCACGAGTTGCCAGCGGGTATCAAAGCTGAATGTCCAAGCCAAACTGAAATCGTGATTACTGGTTGTGACAAACAACTAGTTGGTCAAGTTGCGGCTGACATTCGTTCTTACCGTCAACCTGAGCCTTACAAAGGTAAAGGTGTTCGTTACGCAGATGAAAATGTGCGTACTAAAGAAGCTAAGAAGAAGTAAGGTAACACTATGGATAAGAAAGCATCTCGCATCCGTCGTGCTACACGCGCACGTCGTAAGATTGCAGAACTGGGTGCGACTCGCCTAGTTGTACACCGTACTCCTCGTCACGTGTACGCACAGGTTATCGCGGCTAACGGCTCTGAGGTTATCGCAGCAGCTTCTACTGTAGAAAAAGCGATCCGTGAGCAAGTGAAATACACTGGTAACGTTGATGCAGCTAAAGCAGTAGGTAAAGCTGTTGCAGAACGCGCTCTTGAAAAAGGCGTAACTGCAGTTGCATTTGATCGTTCTGGTTTCCAATACCACGGTCGAGTAGCGGCGCTAGCAGAATCTGCTCGCGAAGCTGGTCTGAAATTCTAAGGTAGGGTTGGAAGATGGCTAAAGAACAACAAGTTCAAGCGAATGATTTGCAAGAAAAGCTAATCGCAGTTAACCGTGTTTCTAAAACGGTTAAAGGCGGTCGAATCATGAGCTTCACTGCACTAACAGTAGTTGGTGACGGTAATGGTCGTGTAGGTTTCGGTTACGGCAAAGCTCGTGAAGTACCTGCAGCGATCCAAAAAGCAATGGAAAAAGCGCGTCGTAACATGACTACGATCGCTCTAAACGAAGGCACTCTTCACCACCCAGTGAAAGGTCGCCACTCGGGCTCTAAAGTTTACATGCAGCCTGCAGCAGAAGGTACTGGTGTTATCGCAGGTGGTGCGATGCGTGCAGTACTAGAAGTTGCTGGTGTACACAACGTACTATCTAAAGCATACGGTTCAACGAACCCTATCAACATCGTTCGTGCAACGATCGATGCACTAGGTAGCATGAAGTCGCCAGAAATGGTTGCTGCTAAACGTGGTCTAACTGTTGAAGCTATTTCGGAGTAAGAACACCATGGCAACTATTAAAGTAACTCAAACTAAAAGCTCAATTGGCCGCCTACCAAAGCACAAAGCTACTTTGCGTGGTCTAGGTCTTCGTAAAATCAACCACACAGTAGAACTTGAAGATACTCCGTGCGTACGCGGTATGATCAACAAGGTTTACTACATGGTTAAAGTTGAGGAGTAATCAGAATGCGTTTGAATACTCTTGCACCGGCTGCTGGCTCTAAACATGCTCCTAAGCGTGTAGGCCGTGGTATCGGTTCTGGCCTAGGTAAAACTGGTGGCCGTGGTCACAAAGGTCAAAAATCACGTTCTGGCGGTAAAGTTCGTCCAGGTTTCGAAGGCGGTCAGATGCCTCTGAAACAACGTCTACCAAAATTCGGTTTCACTTCTCGTAAGAGCCTAGTGTCTGCTGAAGTTCGTCTAGCTGAGCTAGCGAAAGTTTCTGGTGACGTGGTTGATCTAAACAGCCTTAAAGCTGCTAACATCATCACTAAGAACATCGAATTCGTTAAAGTTGTTCTTTCTGGTGAAATTAACAAAGCAGTGACTGTTAAAGGTCTACGTGTGACTAAAGGCGCTAAAGCTGCAATCGAAGCTGCAGGCGGTAAAATCGAGGAATAATCTCGAGGAACGAGGTACAGATGGCTAAGAAACCAGGACAAGATTTTCGTAGTGCTCAGAGCGGCTTAAGTGAACTAAAGTCGCGCTTGTTATTCGTAATTGGTGCACTTTTAGTATTCCGAGCCGGCTCTTTTGTGCCGATTCCTGGTATTGACGCTGCTGTACTTGCCGATTTGTTCGAACAGCAAAAAGGTACCATCGTTGAAATGTTTAACATGTTCTCCGGTGGTGCTCTTGAGCGTGCATCTATATTAGCATTGGGCATCATGCCGTATATTTCGGCATCTATTGTTGTCCAATTGCTAACTGTAGTTCATCCAGCGTTAGCTGAACTCAAAAAAGAGGGTGAAGCAGGCCGTCGTAAGATCAGCCAATACACACGCTACGGCACGCTTGTACTTGCAACCTTCCAGGCTATAGGTATCGCAACAGGCTTACCAAACATGGTCGACAATCTGGTTGTTATCAACCAAACCATGTTTACGCTAATTGCTACCGTAAGTTTAGTAACCGGCACCATGTTCCTAATGTGGTTAGGTGAACAAATTACAGAGCGTGGAATTGGTAACGGTATTTCGTTACTAATTTTTGCAGGTATTGTTGCTGGATTGCCTTCTGCAATCGGTCAAACAATCGAGCAAGCGCGTCAAGGTGAATTGCATGTACTTCTTCTGTTGCTAATCGCGGTATTAGCTTTTGCAGTAATTTACTTCGTTGTTTTCATGGAACGTGGTCAGCGTCGAATCGTCGTTAACTACGCGAAGCGTCAACAAGGTCGTAAAGTATTTGCTGCACAAAGTTCTCACTTGCCACTTAAAATTAATATGGCAGGTGTTATTCCAGCGATTTTCGCATCAAGCATTATCCTGTTCCCAGGAACACTGGCTCAGTGGTTTGGTCAGAATGGTGAGAGCAGCGCGTTCGGTTGGTTAACTGACGTGTCTTTGGCTCTTAGCCCAGGTCAGCCATTGTATGTAATGCTATATGCAGCAGCAATTATCTTCTTCTGTTTCTTCTACACGGCGTTGGTTTTCAACCCGCGTGAAACAGCAGATAACTTGAAGAAGTCTGGTGCATTCGTACCCGGTATCCGCCCAGGTGAGCAGACAGCGAAATACATCGATAAAGTAATGACACGTCTTACCCTTGCTGGTGCACTGTACATTACCTTTATCTGTCTGATTCCCGAGTTCATGATGGTCGCGTGGAACGTACGTTTCTACTTCGGCGGTACATCACTACTAATCGTAGTTGTTGTAATTATGGACTTTATGGCACAGGTACAGACTCATCTGATGTCTCAACAGTATGATTCTGTGTTGAAGAAAGCGAATCTGAAAGGCTACGGCCGTTAATCCGGCGGTAGACTCAGTTTCATTTACGGAGTTTAGCAATGAAAGTTCGTGCTTCCGTTAAAAAAATCTGCCGTAACTGTAAAGTAATCAAGCGTAACGGTGTCGTTCGCGTGATTTGCAGTGAGCCAAAGCACAAACAGCGCCAAGGCTAATTAGCAGAAATTTTTACTTGAAAATGAAGGTTGGGTCGAGTATATTCCTCGGCCTACCTTTTGCGTGCAAAAGAAGTAGTATTCCGCAGCGTATCCATAACGGGCTTTGCTGCGGCTAATTCTTTTATAGAAACACTTAGGAGTGAATAATGGCCCGTATAGCAGGCATTAACATTCCTGATCAGAAACACGCTGTAATCGCTCTAACGGCGATCTACGGCATCGGTAAAACTCGCTCTCAAGCTATCCTAGCTGAAGTGGGTATTGCTGAAGATGTTAAGATCAGTGAACTAACTGAAGAGCAGATCGATCAACTGCGTGATGGTGTAGCTAAGTACACTGTAGAAGGTGATCTACGTCGTGAAGTATCTATGAACATCAAGCGTCTTATGGACCTTGGCTGTTACCGTGGTCTTCGTCATCGTCGCAGTCTACCGCTACGTGGACAGCGTACTAAAACCAACGCTCGCACCCGTAAGGGTCCGCGTAAGCCGATCAAGAAATAATCGGGAAGGTAGAGTACAATGGCTAAACAACCAACTCGCGCTCGTAAGCGCGTACGCAAGCAAGTTGCAGATGGCGTTGCGCACATCCATGCTTCTTTCAATAACACAATCGTAACCATTACTGACCGTCAAGGTAACGCTCTTGCATGGGCTACTGCAGGTGGTTCTGGTTTCCGTGGTTCTCGTAAGTCTACTCCGTTCGCTGCACAGGTTGCTGCTGAGCGTTGTGCTGAAATGGCTAAAGAATACGGTCTAAAGAACTTGGAAGTTATGGTTAAGGGTCCTGGTCCAGGTCGTGAATCTACTGTTCGCGCACTGAACGCAGCTGGTTTCCGCATCACAAACATCGTTGATGCTACACCAATCCCTCATAACGGTTGTCGTCCACCTAAGAAACGTCGCGTATAACGTTTCTAGGACTATTGGAGAAGAATCATGGCAAGATATTTGGGTCCTAAGCTGAAGCTTAGCCGTCGTGAAGGCACTGACTTATTCCTTAAGTCTGGTGTTCGCGCGATCGATACCAAGTGTAAAATTGATAACGCACCAGGTGTACACGGCGCTCGTCGCGGTCGTCTATCTGAGTATGGCGTTCAGCTTCGTGAGAAGCAAAAAGTTCGTCGTATGTACGGCGTTCTAGAAAAACAATTCCGTAACTACTACAAAGAAGCTGCACGTCTTAAAGGCAACACAGGTGAGAACCTGCTTCAGCTTCTTGAAGGTCGTCTTGATAACGTAGTTTACCGCATGGGCTTTGGCGCAACTCGCGCAGAAGCACGTCAGCTAGTTAGCCACAAAGCTATCCTAGTTAACGGTAAAGTTGTAAACGTTCCTTCTTTCAAAGTAGCGGCTAATGACGTTGTTTCTATTCGCGAGAAAGCTAAACAGCAAGCTCGTATCAAAGCAGCTCTAGAAGTTGCTGAACAACGTGAAAAACCAACTTGGATTGAAGTAGATGGTGGCAAGATGGAAGGTACATTCAAGCGTATGCCTGAGCGTTCTGATCTATCAGCTGACATCAACGAACAATTGATCGTCGAGCTTTACTCTAAGTAAGGTTTAAACTAAAGAGAGGACACAATGCAGGGTTCTGTAACAGAATTTCTTAAGCCACGTCTAGTTGACATCGAACAAATCAGCTCGACTCACGCAAAAGTAACTCTTGAGCCATTAGAGCGTGGCTTTGGTCATACTCTGGGTAATGCACTTCGCCGCATTCTTCTATCTTCTATGCCTGGTTGTGCAGTGACAGAAGTAGAAATTGAAGGCGTACTTCATGAGTACAGCACTAAAGAAGGCGTACAAGAAGATATTCTTGAAATCCTTCTAAACCTTAAAGGTTTGGCAGTGCGTGTAGCTGAAGGCAAAGATGAAGTGTTCATTACTTTGAACAAATCAGGCTCGGGCCCTGTGGTTGCAGGTGACATCACCCATGACGGTGATGTAGAGATCGCTAACCCTGAACACGTTATTTGTCACCTAACGGATGACAACGCTGAAATCGCAATGCGTATTAAAGTTGAACGTGGTCGTGGTTATGTTCCAGCTTCTGCGCGTATCCATAATGAAGAAGACGAGCGTCCAATCGGTCGCCTACTAGTAGATGCTACTTACAGCCCAGTAGACAAAATTGCCTACGCTGTAGAAGCAGCTCGTGTAGAACAGCGTACTGATCTAGACAAGCTTGTTATCGATATGGAAACAAACGGTACTCTAGAACCTGAGGAAGCAATCCGTCGTGCAGCTACTATCCTAGCTGAACAATTGGATGCATTCGTAGATCTTCGTGATGTACGTGTTCCTGAGGAGAAGGAAGAGAAGCCAGAATTCGATCCGATCCTACTGCGTCCTGTAGACGATCTTGAACTAACAGTTCGCTCTGCTAACTGTCTGAAAGCAGAAGCGATTCACTACATCGGTGATCTAGTACAACGTACTGAGGTTGAGCTACTTAAAACGCCTAACCTTGGTAAAAAATCTCTTACTGAGATTAAAGACGTACTTGCGTCACGTGGTCTGTCTCTGGGCATGCGCCTAGAAAACTGGCCACCTGCATCAATCGCTGAAGATTAATCGATACTAGTTAGAAGGATTAGGTCATGCGCCATCGTAAGAGTGGTCGTCAACTCAACCGCAACAGCTCACATCGTAAAGCGATGTTTAGCAACATGGCTAGCTCTCTAGTACGTCATGAAGTTATCAAGACTACTTTGCCAAAAGCAAAAGAGCTACGTCGCGTAGTTGAGCCTTTGATTACACTAGCTAAGACTGACAGTGTTGCTAACCGTCGTCTAGCATTTGCACGTACTCGTGACAACGAAGTAGTTGCAAAACTATTTAACGAACTAGGTCCACGTTTTGCTGCTCGTCAGGGCGGTTACACTCGTATCCTAAAAGCTGGCTTCCGTGCTGGTGATAAAGCTCCAATGGCTTACATTGAGCTTGTAGATCGCCCAGCTGCTGAAGAAGCTGCTGAGTAATCAGTTCGTAAGAACGAGAAAG